>JAFZDQ010000128.1 GCA_017561085.1 Lachnospiraceae bacterium | reverse complement strand
GGTTCCGGGTCCTCATCAGTCGGTTCCTTATATGTATTAGACGGTGTGAATGTATATGCTTATGGCGGCGGCCAGGGAAGTGCCGGCGGTGGCGGAAGAGCAGGTTCCGGTGATTCCCATAAATGGAACAACACTTATTACGGTAGTGCCGGCGGCGGTGGCGGCGGTGGCGGTAAAGGCGGCGGTGGCGCAAGTATCGGTTCCGGTGGTGCCGGCGGCGGTGGCGGCGGTGGTGCCGGTAGCGGCGGTACGGAAAGAAACGACGGTTACAACCATGGCGGCGGCGGTTACGGCGGTAGCTATGGCGGTAGTGCCGGTGGCGGTTCACGTACATGGACCAAGGATACAACCGGCGGATGGCCCGGTTACGGCGGTTCCGTGGGAACTGCAGGTAGCGGTGGACTTATTTATGTAGCACCTTCCGCTTACTGTTCTACACCTGCCTGGGGAGCAGGCAGCTACGGATATGGTAAGGTATCCACCAAATACAACATGACGGAGGCAGAGAACTCCTATGTACGTATTGTCCTGGATCATAACAGGCCCACGATGGAAAATGATTCTACGGGAACCTCCTATATTGATGTCAGATATTATAATGTTTATACCACGGGCAAGGTGCCTCCGATTTCGGTAGATTTACCCGGTTATACGCTGCTGGGATGGTATACAAGTCCCGAAGGCGGAGATATGGTAATTGATGACAAAGGCAATTTTATGCCGGAAGTTAGCGGATGGACAGATGCGTCCTACAGAGTCCTTGTAAAGGGAGAAGGAACGCTTTATGCCCAGTGGAAGAACAAAAATTATAATTATGTTCTCCCTACAGAAAAAAGAGAAAACGGATTACTTGCGTCCTTAAATGTTGTGGCTACCGAGACCGGTTCCGCAGAGAGAACGCAGGCTTACCTTACACCTTTGACAGCAACCATCAGTGTGTCAGGTGAAGTGAAGGAAGACGCTTATCAGGAAATTATTATTTCGGGTAAAGCAGGTAGCGGCGGAGCAGAAGTTGATTTTGAGAACAACGTGGGTATTACATCGGATACCAAGGCGAAGGTTTATGCAACTGTGGAAGCCGGTCATAACGAAGAGGCAGCAGAAGCGCTTACCGCATCTTTTGAATTTAAGATGCCCAATATCAGCCAGACAGAAGGTGACACCTGGAATAATCTGGCGATTACCAACAATGCATATTATTTAAGAATTAAGGGTGCGGCTTTACAGGGACAGGTGCTGGAAGCATTCATTGAAAACCAGGAAGAAGTACGCGTACGCAACAGCTATTATTATACAGCGGATGAAAGCGGCGTATACGGAAAGGAACCTGCAGTGCAGGAAGCAATAGATATTCCGGTTATTTATACATGGTACCGCGGAAGTAAGATTATCGGTACCGGTCCTTCTTATACGGTAGATGATGATGATATCGGTAAGAATATTATTGTAAAGGCGAGTGGTATCGGTGAAATTTATAACGGAATTATTTCCAGTTTACCGCTTGGCCCTATTACGGCAAACCAGTCTACCACGGATAAGCCTTTCCGATATATTTACGGAAACGGTGCAAATCTGAAAATTGAAGAATATGAAAGCGGTAAAACAACCGTTTATTATTTCAATGACAAGGCAGAAGGTGACAATAAATGGAAGGAAGTAGAATTTGCTGACGGAGCCGGCACAAAGAAGCCTTTAAGAGAGTTTACCGGCGGTAATATTTCCGAATGGACAATCGTTGGCGGTTACAAGGAAACCAATTATACGGGAAATACTTCCATAACCCTTTTGAGCGGAACGGTTAAGGCTATTTACGGCGGAAATCAGGATGCAGCTTTGTATGGAGATACCAATATTTGTATCAAAGGCGGAACTGTCCAGGAAGTATACGGCGGTGGTCAGTATAATGATGCGGCAGTAACCGGAAATACCAATGTAATTATAGAAGGCGGCACCGTAACAACCGTATACGGCGGTGGTTATAGTTGTAATGTAAACGGAAATACGACGGTAACCTTAAACGGTGGAGAAGTAACGGGAAAAGTATATGCCGGCGGTAATGATACTGCAGACGGTACGGAAGACGGTCATGTTAAGGTTCCGGCTATCGTAACGGGTGACAGTAAGGTAGTACTTGCCAAAACACCTGTTGTAAACGGAGCTGATGGCGGAATTATGATGAAGAGCATTGCGGTTACGGACGATGAGGAAGAACGCACGATGCTGGTATTTGACGGAAAATTAGCAGAAGGCGCTAATGTAAAACTTGTTTATGAAAATCAGTTAAGTAAAGGTGACATTGTGGGATATTCATCCAATGTGGCACTTCTTAGCGGATATGAAGACTTGCTTTCCGTACAGCCGGGTATGGCGGAAGGGTGTCACTTGGCAACAGTCGGAAACTATATCAAGGTAACGGATGATTATATGGTTTACTTTGATAGTGCGGAAGGTAAGGGCGGTACTATATCTTATCAGATTAATTACAAGGAAAATCTGAAGGAATCCATTGTGGTGCCTGCGAAGACAGGACATGAGTTCCTTGGATATTATCAGGATGAGACCTTAATTTATGATGCAGACGGTTCTTTGGAATCAGGACAGGAAAATAAAACCTTTGGTGAAGTAGCAGGGACCAAAGATTTGACCCTGCTGGCTAAATGGCAGCCCAAGCTTTACTGGAGTGTGAAGCCGGAAAGTCTTATGGTATCAAGTGCAACATTGGCAAGCAGCACGGAAACATTTACTGCAGAAGCATATTTAGGCAACGGTGCGTCCGATGCGATTAACTATACATGGCAGTGGTATGACAACGGAAGCAGTAGTTGGAAAACTATTGCAGAGGCTACAGAGTCTTCCGTTACCGTAGCACAGATTGCAGCAGCGGCAGGTCTAAGTGAAAGTGCAGTCGGTACTGTTAAGCTGCAGGTTACTGCATCGAAAGATACGGAAGAGATTACAGCCCAGGCATCCCTGTTTATTTATAAGGGAAACTCTTTATCGGTTGATACGCAGGAAGGTATCTATTTTGAAGAAATGACAGTGAAAGTGTCTTCCTCATCAACTACGGATGCGATAACCGTATCTGTAACGAAAGATGATGCACCGCAAGAAACCGTTAACGGAACAGGTGAAGCGGCAGTTACGCTTGCACTGGATGAGATAGATGATGTTGCTACTTTCATCGTAAGTGCATCATCAGCCGACGGTGCGACGGCGCAGTGGGAGTATGAGCTGAGACGTGAAGAAGTAGTTGTAACAGCCACTGATACCATTATTTCCGGATATGGTCAACGGGAATTATTGGAAGTACGCGTGGATGAGAACTATGCAGATTTCCTGAATTATGCATGGTATGCGTATGAAGATGCGGAAGGAAATACGAAAGTATCAGAAAATGTATTGTCTGATTCATCTGTTTATCAGACAGAACCTTTGGAAGTAGGAGACTTCTACTTTAAGTGCGAAGTAACACCCCGTGCGGGAGATGCTTCTTACCTTACTGTAAGGCAGGCCGGCGTGATTCATGTACAGGCAGCAGTAGTAGGTAAGGTTTCCAAGCCTTATCCTATTAAGGGAGAAAATTCTAATCTACCCGGCACCTATAAAGAAAAAACGAAAGTAGAATTTGCTTGTGATACGGAAGATGCAACCATTTATTATGCGTTTGTACCGATAACGGATGATGGTAGCTTGGTATCTTCCCTGACAGACGAAAGCATAAATTGGCAGGAATATAAAGGCGTACCTGTAATGGTAGATGCAACCGCAGGTCTCTTGCTGAAGGGTGAAAAGGGCGGCTATGAATCAAGTGCGGCTTATCACGCAGGCAATTATCAGATTCTTGCATTGGAAATCGGTGAAAAAGGTACCGCACTGGGACAGGATACCGGATATGTAAAGGGGGATGAGGATAAGCGTTTAGAGAGAACCAGAATCACCGGTGAACATTATGTGTATGTAAAAGCCGATGACTTGGGTGATGCATCCGCAACCATTTATCCTTCCTGGTATTATGGTACGGATCCTGAGAATTTGAATAAACAGGCCGGTAGCGGCACGAAGACCGTTGCAGACGGTGTGACGGAATGTAAATTGCCGATTCCTAAAAATCTGGCCAAAGGAACCTATTACTTTGTATGTGAAGTGGCATCCAGCAGTGGAGCTTATTCCGTCCGTTCCGAAGCAATCAGGGTAGATGTCATTGATTTGGTGGAAACACCTGTATTAAAGGAGGGAAGTAACCCGCCCGGAACTTATTATGAAGGTTTCACGGTTTACTTAGAATCCGGAACAGCTAATGCTGTGATTAAATATACGGTAAATGGCGGAGAAGAGCAGCAGTACGATGAAACCACAGGTATTTTGATTTCGTCAACGCCTGCTACAACAGTCATTAAAGCCTGGGCAGAAGAAAAAGAAGAGCATGGCGATAGTAATCCGGCAGAATTTGAATATATTGTTAAGTCCGGAGAACTGGCATTTGTAAATGTCGGCGTAGCTGCCATAGAGCAGACCTATGCGGAGATAGACGGAACACTGTCCTTATCTGCTAAATATGAAAAAGGCAACAGTGATATGTATTTTGCCTGGTACAAGGCAGCAGGAAAGAACGTTGGCGCAGAGGATGAGCTTGTATATGAAGAGCAGTCTGAGGGTGCTGTGGGTAACAATACAGAAGTATTCAGTACCTTTACATTACCTGAGGATTTAGGCGCAGGCACACATTACTATTATTGTAAAGTGAAATCGGCTGAAGATGCATCCATTACGGAAATTGTATCCGATATTTATACAGTCGATGTAGAAAAAGCAACGATTAACCCTACAGTAACCATGAAAGACTGTATGGTAGACGGTGCTGTTCCTGAACCTGTATTTACGGGAATTCCCGAAGAATTACTGGTTGACGGAAAGATTAACAGTGAAATTGTGGAATATGAATACAAGCTTCTTGCATCAGAAGACGCAGTTTATGAAGCGGGTATTACGCCCAATTTATCACAAAGCGCAGAGCCGGAACCCGGACAGTATATTTTACGTGTAACGATTCGTGAGACCGATAATTATGAGGGAATCACAATCAGTACGACTTATGAAATCAAAGATTGGGTTGCCCGTTTTGGAGAAACCGAGTTCTTTATCGACGGAGACGAAGCTTTTGCATACGCATCCGGCCAAGAACAGGGAACACTTACCATCCGTAAAGAAATGAGAGTGAGTGGTTCATTTGATATGGGTGATATCAGTATTCAGGCAGATGAAGGTGGCACACTTATTATCGAACCGTCAGCTGTGATTACCGGCGGTGTGTATGAAGGAACGGGAAATATCCAGAATGCCGGTACCATGGAAGATGCTGTGACTTATACATTAATTACCAACCAGGGTATCATTAAGAACAGTACGGTTGGTATGAAAGAAGAAGAAGTGGTGGATGAACCGGAAATTGAAGAAAATCCCGGAGAAGCCCCTGAACCCGGTGAAGATCCTACACCGGAACCTGAACCCACACAGGAACCTGCGCCGACACCGGGACCGGGAGATGACTCTGAAGAGGGTGATGACCCGTTAGAGGAAGATGATCCTTTAGAGGAGGAAGACCCTGAAGAGGAAGAACCCAAAGAGTATATCAGATATACGGGAAGTATTGAAGGCGGTTCCCTGGCAGGTACAATTACCAATGACGGTGTGCTGCGCGAAACCTTTATCATGAAGGAATGTGTGGTAACCGGCGGTACATTGGAAGGTGAAGTTTTAAGTGCCGGTACGGCAGTTGATTTAAGTATCAGTGAAAATGCTGAATTAATCGGCGGTTATGTACAGGGAACGATTATAAACAACGGATTATTAAAGGGAGCAACCATTCAGCCGGATACTGTAGTTACAGGCGGAAAAGTAGACAGTTCCATTAATGAAGGTACCATTAACAGTGCAGTGATAGCAAACCAGTTGGCCAATACGGCAGCCGGTATCATCAGGGATTGTACCTTGGAAGAAACAGCCGAAGTAAGCCGTGGTACCGTATACGGAAACACCTCCGGAAGCGGTAAACTGATCAGTGTTGAAATTGATGCACAAGCTGTTTTGGACGGTTGTACCTTTGAAGGAATTATTAACAATAACGGTACCGTAAAGAACTTCCGTGAAATCAAAGGAAGCTTTACAAACAACAATGTATTACTGGTTGAAGCAGGAAAAGT
Source organism: Lachnospiraceae bacterium (assembly GCA_017561085.1). Lineage (GTDB taxonomy): Bacteria > Bacillota > Clostridia > Lachnospirales > Lachnospiraceae > Suilimivivens. Next base: position 39,284 of record JAFZDQ010000128.1, on the reverse strand, counting down.
ATCCTCCGTTAACGGCGTGCTCAAAAACTGTACGACCATTCATAGTGAAGGTGAAATTGCAGGCACCGGCGTATTGATTAACGAAGGTGAAATTGTATCCGGAAACGGTATTTTGGCAGTTGAAGAAACAGATAATACAAACGGAATCATTAACGGTGTGACCGTGAAGAATGGTGCAACCATAACCGGCGGAACCATGAAAGGAGCCGTTACTAACCACGGTATCATCCGTGAAGCGCATTTGGCAGAGCCTGAAAATTGTGTAAATGGTGCAAATGGTATTATTTATTATCCCGCAGCAGAACTTCCGCTTACGGATGTTTCCGACCAGGGTAAAATTTACTTAAAGATGTCCTTTGATGCAAACGGTCACGGTACTGCGCCTGAAAAGCAGGATGTACTTCTGAATCAAAAGGCAGAATTACCAAGTCCTATGTCTGAAGAAGGCTATGTATTTGCAGGTTGGTACAGAGAGGCTGAATGTGAACATGCCTGGGATATTGAAAAAGATATTGTAACCGAAAATGTAACCTTATATGCAAAATGGCTCAAGAATGACAGTTATACAGTGAAGTACTACGGTAACGGCGGCAGCAGTACCGTAAGTGATACAGCGAATTATCTGGCGGGCTCTAAGGTTTCGGTTAAACTGACTCCCGAACCGGTTCGTGAAGGTTATGTATTTGCCGGATGGGCACTTTCTTCCGATGCAAAGTATCCCGCATATGCTGCGGATGGCGTAACGAAGTTTACCATGCCTGCAGACAATGTGGCATTATATGCAGTGTGGTATGGTGCGGATGTTGTTAACGCACAGAAACCTGAAATCAAAGCGCAGCCGGAAGACCTTTTCGTAAGAAAGGATGAAGAAAAAACACTTTCCGTTATTGCAGAGATTACAGATGGCGGCGAACTGTCCTATCAGTGGTACAGAAGCGCAAGCAGAACCTATGAAGGAGCCGAACTTCTGGAAGGCGAAACACAGTCTTCTTATATTCCGGATACGACAGAGTACGGATACAAATATTACTTTGTCAAAGTAACAGGCAGGAATGAAGCTGCTGACGGAATGAAAGAGGTTTCCGTAAATAGTGAAATCGTAAGTGTATTTGTATATGGCCGTGAGGATGAAGGATTTACGGTAACCTTTGATCCCAATGCAGGAGCCGAATCCGATTTACCGGTCAGAAAGTATACCAATGTAGAATCAGGAAGTTTGATTTTAGAGCCTGTAGAACTGAAAAATGCAGCTAAAGCATTCAGCGGATGGTATAAAGAAGCAGAATGTAAGAATAAATGGGATTTCCAAAATGAAGTAGTAACAGAAGACCTTGTCCTGTATGCAGGCTGGTCAGAGTATGTATATGTAGCTTATTCCGCGAACAGCGGTGCCTTCGGAAATGCGCCTGCGGTACAAAGAATTCCGTATGGTTCCCATGCACCCGAGCCGGGCGAGGACATTGCAGCTACATGGGCAAACTATGAAATGACAGGTTGGTTTACAGACAGTGAATGTACAGACCTGTGGGATTTCAAAAAGGATGTAGTGACAGAGAATATGACACTGTATGCCGGCTGGGGATTAGCAGCAGGTAAGGGTGAAACTCCTGACATGAGTGTATCCGTAGTACCGGACCAGAGCTACACCGGTAAAGCGATTAAGCCCGAAGTGGTAGTACGCAGCGGTGAAAAGATTCTGAAGAAGGATAAGGATTATACCATTAAGTATAAGAACAATGTGAATGTAAGCAAGAAGGTCGAAAACAACGGACTTATGGTCAGTGAAGACGGCATGAACTATTATTCACAGCAGTTTAGTCAGGAAAATCCTACGATTGTAATCAAGGGAATCGGCAACTACAGCTCTACGGTTTATATTAACTTTAATATTAATGCATTAAGTCTTGGAGTTTCCGGAACCACAGAGACAGATTCCCGTGTAACGGCGGATATTGTTGATGTATATGTGACAAACGGTAAGAAAGCGGTAACCCCTTCCGTGAAACTGAAATATGGTTCCAAAGCATTAACCAAGGAAGACTTCAAGTACAATATTGTGGCAATAGATGCCTATAAGGGAGAAACCGAAATTCCCGAAGGTACCAAATATACAAACAAGAAGATTCCTGCAGGCGTATATGGTACGTTCCGTATTGAAGTAAGCGGAATCAAAAATTACAAAGATGGTTTTGTGAAGTATATTGAAGTACAGTCAGAAGGAAAATCTTTACAGAAAGCAACCATTAGTGTTACTAAGTTATCCTATTTGGGAAGAGATATTACCATTGATGATGTGAAGCTGAGTGTGAAGATTGGTAACACCAAATTAACAAGAGATGTGGACTATGATGTGGTATTCGGCAACGGATATCAGATGGCAGGAAGCAAGACGAAGCCCGGCGCTTATCCGATTCTTATTATCGGTAAGGGTAACTATACCGGAACCAGAATGACAACGGTTACGATTAAGAGCATTCCTCTTAAGGGCGCTGTGATTAAGTTTAATAAGAAAGCAGTTCCTTTTAACGGAAGTGATTATGGTGATAACTTAAATCAGGTAACTTATAAAGTTACTACCAAAGCAGTATCGGAATACCTGGGAGTTCCTGTAGGTAAAACCGCTATCCTGCAAGAAAACATCGATTACACGGTAAGTGTAAAGGGTGGTGTGAATGCAGGCAAGGCGACTGTTACCATTAAGGGCGCAGGCGGATTTAGCGGAACTGTAAAGGGTACTTATACCATTAACCGTTATAGCCTGAAGTCATCTGACATAACCGGCGAAAAGAATCTGGGTACGGCCTCTTATGTAGCCGGCGGTGCGAAGCCTGATGTTGCCATCTATCATAACGGCACACTTCTTACACGTAATGTGGATTATAAGCTTACCTACAGCAACAATACTAAGCCCGGTGCGAAAGCGAAAGTGAAAGTAACGGGAATTAAGAATTATAAGGATGAGCTTTCAGGATTTAACTTTACGGTAGGAAAAGCGGATATGGAAACAGCAGGTATTACAGCTGTTGCAAATGATGTCCGTAAAACCAATAAACTTGGCTACTATAAGACGACGGTAACATTGAAAACACCGGAAGGAAAGAAACTGGTAGCGGATACAGATTATAATGCGAAGAAGCTTGAGTATTATCTGGTAAATGCAGATGGCTCTACAGGCGAAAAGCTTACTTCCGCTTCCAAACCTGCAATCGGAAGTACCATCAGGGTACGTATTTTTGGTAAAGGCGGTTACATGAATTATGTAGAAGCAGATTATCGCGTGGTTGGCAACTTGATGAAAGATGCTACCATCCGGGTGAAGAATCAGAACTATACCGGTAAAGCAATCGAACTCACGGAAGAAAGTCGATTCTCAGTTGCAAATTACCGCGGTGTAGAACTGAAACTTAACAGAGACTTTATCGTAGTTCCCGGCAGTTATTCTAAGAATACGAACCAGGGTACTGCAAAGTGTATCATCCAGGGAACCGGCCAATACGGCGGACGTAAAACCATCACATTTGAAATTACAAGAAAGAAATTTATGTGGTGGGGCGGAAAATAAAAGGTGATACCTTGCGTTAGGGATTCATCCTTAAGCGCATTCAGTCAAGTGAACAAAAAGCCTTCAAGTACCTTGTGTACTTGAAGGCTTTTTATGTATGTTGGGTTATGAAATCCCGGAAAAAGGACGAAATATATTATTATATTAATATGTATTGTGAGGATAAAATGGTGCCGAGTAAAACGACTTACTTATATCAGTTATCAAAAAATATTGGAGAAGAATTATTTATTTCTCCCGAAGGACTTTCGGCAGAGGATATTTTAGAACAGGAGATCCTTTGCTTGGACGAGAAATTCCCGCGGAAAGATTTCAGAGCTTCCTTTGAACCGGTTAGCGGAAAATTAATCATCTCTATGTGGGTCCGTTTGGATATTCATAATACCGGTGTAAATGTAATGACGTTGTTTGGGGACAGTGCGGATGCTGAAAAACAGAGTGATGCAGGGGGAGATATCAGGCACGTGGGAGAGGGCAAAATCCCTGTCATCAAACTGGACACGGAGGGCGCTTATTTCTATGCCTATGACGGACAGAAAAAGCAGAAATTGTCGCATTTTAACAGTGATGACTGGTACAGCGTGTATGTAACCGTCGATGTGAAAAAGGGCCGCTATTCCCTGTATTTGGATGGAGAAAGGGTGCTTTATCATGCTGCTTTTTTACAAAACGCAGCGAAGGTAGACTGCGTGGAAGCAGGCACCTACGGCGGAAAACTGTACATCAAGCGTCTTGCTGTTTATCAGCCGGTATGCAGTTCTGTGGAAGATGTGGCAAAAGGCAGAAAAATTTTTGATGTCAGTAAGCTGGGAGTAGTTGCAGACGGTAAAGAAATCGTAACCGAAAAACTTCAAAAAATCATTGATGAGTGCAGCGAGGAAAAAGGAATTGTTTATCTGAAGGAAGGCATCTATTTATCCGGTATGCTGGAACTGAAGGATCATGTGACGTTATATATTGATGAGGGGGCTACTATCAAGGGAGTACTTGACGTAGAAGCATATCCTACCAAATTAAGTATTAACCACCCTAACTGGAACAATTATGTACAGGGGCCACAGAAGGCACTTATTTTTGCGGATTCCAAAGAAGATATTGCCATTTTAGGCGGAGGTACGATTGACGGAAGCGGTGATTTTGAGGGCGCGTACGGTTCAGAATCCTTACGGGTTTGTGCGATATTATTAATCGGTTGTCCCGGTGTCAGACTGGAAGAACTTTATATTAAGGATGCGGGAATGTGGACGGTACCGTTGATGGAATGTGATGACATGTATATTCATGACATTAATATAAATTCTACATGGTATCCCAACAGAGATGGGTTTGATTTGTGCGATTGCCATAATGTATTGGTAGAAAATTGTAACATAAAAGCAGATGATGATGCGTTTTGTATGAAGAGCGGAGCAGAGCGTGGCTGTGACAGAATTTATGCCAGAGACTGCTTTATCATCAGTACTATGGCAAACGGAATTAAATTCGGAACCTACAGTTATGGAGGATTTACGAACTGCACTTTTACAAATAGTATTATTAAGGATACCAGAACTTGCGGTATTGTAGTTCAGTGTGTGGACGGCGGCCGGGTGGAAAATCTGGAATTTGATGAGATTGTGATTCAGAACGTGGAGAGTGCTTTCTTTATCCTGATTGGAGATAAGCAAAGGGTGCCGGAAGGCTATGAACGGAGAATCGGAAGTGTAAAGGACATCCGTTTCAAAAATATAAAAGCTGACGGACTGCGCAGAAGCTATGGCACCTATCTGGGCGGATTTGCGAAGGATGGGGAGGTTTATCCTATCGAAAATATCAGTTTTGAAAAGGTGGATGTGGTGTATAAAGGCGGCATTTTAGAAGTACCGGCTACACCGGAAGAATTCGGTCTTCAGTATCCGGAATCCAATTGCTTTGGCCTTTTGCCGGCTTCCGGGTATTATATCCGGCATGCGAAAAATGTTTCTTTTAAGGATTGTAACACCATTGTTGCCCTGCCCGATGAAAGAGACATGATAGTAATTGATGACTGATGAGAAGTGAAAAAGAGGCAGATATGGTGTATGGGCGTTCTGCGTTGAAAAGATAGATTTTTACGGAAGCACATGGTATAATATCAGTAATAGTGGGGTACTGTCATGAAATTTAAGTTTTTGAAAAGATTTAAGTTCATAGCCCCCATCGTGATACTGGCGGCAATCGGAATTGCAATATTGCTGGCAACCACCCGGAACTGGAGTGGGATGGTAGAACGGATGGAAAAAACGCTTGGCGAACAGAGTGTCAGCCAGGCTTCCGTGTTATGTGACAAAATAAACGGAACACTCTCTCTGTTAGATGGTTTGGCGACCACGTACCGGGGTGAGGATTTATCGGATGAAGTATATGTCTTAGATACTTTGGAACAGTATGCCCAAAAGACAGATTTTGTTACGGTTAGTTATGTAAATGATGAAGGTCATCTTTATCGCAGTGACGGGAAAGAGCTGGATGTTTCGGACAGATGGTATTTTGAAAGCGGAATGAAGGGCGAGGATTTTGTAGCGTTATTCCAAAATCCGGAAATGGATGCCTCTGCGAAAATTGCCATGGGTGTTCCGGTCAGAAAAGACGGAGAAATTTGCGGTGTCCTGATTGGTACCTATGATAAGGATGTATTCCGGGAGATTTTTACGGCTTGTATTCCTGAAGGGAATGCCCATTCTTATTTGTGCAGTGCGGACGGTAAATTTATCGTTGGAACAGAGTATGCAGAGCAGGAAATGGAACGCTATATTCCCGGATTTTCCCAGATAGGAAATTTCTTTGTCATTCTGGAGAATTCGGATTTCACCAAAAGTTCGGCGGAGCTTGTGAAGCAGACCATGAAGGCCGGAGTAGGCGGACTTGCGGCTTACAGTTATTGCGGAGAGAAACGTTATACAACTTATGAGCCGGTGGGCGTGGTAGACTGGTATCTGGTGAAGGTATTGCCGGAAGAGCAGATTTATACACAGGCGATAAAGGAAGCCAGCTTTTCTTACATATTGCTTGCGGTAATCATGATTGTGATTATCGGTATGATTATGCTTTTGGCTTATTATGAGCATAGACAGGCCCTGAAGGAAAAAAGACGTGTAGATGAAATCCGCTACCGTTTAGAGCATGATGACCTGACCGGAATCTATTGTGAAAAGGTATTCCTGCACAAGGTGGAAGAACGCCTTAGGATGTTAGAGCCGGATGAATACTGTATTGTATATCTGGATATTTTCAAATTTAAGTTGATTAATGAAATGTTCGGTTATGAAAAGGGCGATGAACTTCTTTGCGTGTTAGCAGATGATTTAAGCCAGCTTGCATGGGAGCATAACGGACTTTGCGGAAGAATCAGCGGAGATAAGTTCGTACTGTTTGTTCCGCACAAGGAAGAAATCATTTCTCTGTTTGCTGAAAAAAGAAGCAGAAGCGGAAAGATTTTACCCATCGATATTTATCTTCATTATGGTGTGTATGTCATTAAGGATATGTCGATACCGGCAGACCGTATGGTGGATTATGCCCAGCTTGCCCAAAAGAGGGTGAAGGGGGATTACGGTAACTATATCTCCTATTATAACGAAGAAATCAGGATGAAGTTTTTCAAGGAACAGGAGATTATCAGTTCCATGACGCAGGCACTTGAAGACGGTGAGTTTGTGATTTACCTTCAGCCTCAATATAATTACCGGCAGCAGAAGATTACCGGTGCGGAAGCACTTGTGCGTTGGAAGCATCCTGAAAAGGGACTTATTTCTCCGGGCGAATTCATTCCGGTATTTGAAACAAACGGCTTCATCATTAAGCTGGATGAGAATGTTTGGGAGCAGGTGTGTAAGCTGCAGCGGAAGTGGATTGACGAAGGAAAGACGCCGCTTCCTATTTCCGTGAACGTTTCCAGGGCGGATCTTTTGAAAGGTGCGGTGGCGGAAAAACTGACAGGATTAATCAAAAAGTATGGACTGACTTCCGACTTAATCCGTGTTGAAGTAACGGAAACTGCATATATGGATAATCCCCAGCAGCTGGTTGCGGAAATCGATGCACTGCGGAAAAGTGGTCTGTTGGTAGAAATGGATGATTTCGGAAGCGGTTATTCTTCCTTGAATATGCTGAAGGATTTACCGATTCAGGTACTTAAGACAGACTTGAAATTCCTGGCCGGTTCCGGAATTGAGATGCGAAAGGAACGTATTTTGGGAGGTATTATCAGCATGGCCCATCAGATGGGAATGCTGGTCATTGCAGAAGGTGTGGAAACCAAGGAACAGGCGGATTATCTGCTCGACCTTCAGTGTGAAAACATGCAGGGATTTTACTTTGCAAGACCCATGCCGGTGGACGAGTTCGAAAAAATTGTATACGAAAATTAATGCCCGGAAGACGGGAGACTTTGAAATCTCCGCTTTTGGGCATTTTTTCGACAAAAACCCATAAAATAATCATGTGGAAAGTTTTGATAAATAATGTTATACTAAAAAGGTCCTATTGAAAAAATTGTGATGCATATTACAGAGGGAATTTCAAATGACTTCTAAGAAAAAGAACTTGAAATTAAAAGGGAGACTGAAGAGTTATACACAGATGGCTTTTTATCTGGGTATGCTTCTTGTGGCGGTAAATCTGCTGATTTATATTACGGATGTGACAGCGGGGCTTATTTTGACCTGCTTTACCCTGTTTTATTTTGCGGTGACAGTATCCATGATGCTGTACAATAAGCCGGTGATTATGAATGAACTGGTGAGCTTTGCGACCCAGTACGGTCAGATTCAGAAGGTGCTTTTAAGGGAACTTGAGCTTCCTTATGCCATGCTGGATGAAAACGGACGCATCATTTGGACCAATGCCTGTTTTGAACGTGTGGTACATAAAGAAAAGGGATATTTAAAGTCCATCACGTCCCTGTTTCCTTCCATTACCAAGGAAAAGCTGCCTCAGGAATCGGAAGAGAATGATTTGGATATTGTTTATGAAAACTGCAACTATCATGTGAAAATGAAAAAGATTTCCATGAAGGAAGTGGTACAGGACAATGAACTGGCAGAAGGCACCGGCTATGATGAAAGCCTGATTGCTTTTTATCTGTTTGATGAAACGGCGCTGAACATTGCGCTGCAGGAAGTGGATGATCAGAGTCTTGCGGTTGGTATGATTTATCTGGACAATTATGAAGAAGCGTTAGAGAGTGTCGAAGAAGTAAGAAGATCCTTGCTGACGGCCTTAATTGACAGGAAAATCAATAAATACATAGCTGCATTAGACGGTATTTGTAAGAAGCTGGAGAAGGATAAGTACATGATTATCCTTCGTAAGAAAACCATTGAAGTTTTACGCGAGAATAAGTTTGATATCTTAGATGATGTGAAAACCGTAAATATCGGTAACGAAATGGCGGTGACCATCAGTATCGGCGTAGGTCTTGATGGACTCAGTTATGCACAGAACTATGAATTTGCCCGTACGGCTATTGATTTGGCGCTTGGACGAGGCGGTGACCAGGCGGTTGTAAAGACCCCTGAGAATGTGGTTTATTTCGGCGGTAAGAGCCAGCAGGTAGAGAAGAACACAAGGGTGAAGGCCCGCGTGAAGGCCCAGGCACTCCGTGAAATTATTTCCGCCAAGGAACAGGTGCTCATCATGGGACACCGTTACGCGGATGTGGACAGCTTTGGTGCGGCAGTGGGTATTTACCGCATTGCCAAAACCCTTGACAGAAGAGCGCATATTATCGTCAATGATATCAGCACCTCCATGAAGCCTATGATTGACCTGTTTAAGAACAATGCGGCTTATGAAGATGATATGATTATAAACAACCAGCGGGCGCTGGAATTTGCAGGCAGCAATACGGTGCTGGTTATTGTGGATGTAAACAGACCCAGTATTACGGAGTGTCCGGAACTTTTGAAGGTTTGTAAATCCATTGTGGTACTGGACCACCACAGACAGGGAACCGAATCCATTGAAAATGCAACGCTGTCTTATGTGGAGGCATATGCTTCCTCTGCTTGTGAAATGGTTTCCGAAATTTTGCAGTATATTGGTGAAAGTATCCGGATTACCGCTGAAGAAGCAGACTGTATGTATTCCGGTATTATGATTGATACCAGCAACTTTGTGACCAAAACCGGTGTCAGAACCTTTGAAGCGGCAGCCTTTTTGCGCAGAAACGGTGCGGATGTTACCCGTGTACGTAAGCTGTTTAGGGAGGATGCCAACGAATATAAGGCTAAAGCGGATGCAGTCAGCCAGGCAGAGATTTACAAGGGAGCCTTTGCGATTTCCACCTGTACCAGTGAAGGAATTGAAAGTCCTACCGTAATCGGTGCCCAGGCGGCCAATGAACTTTTGAACATCAAGGGTGTGAAGGCCAGCTTTATTTTGACGGAATATCAGAATCAGATATTTGTCAGCGCGCGTTCCATCGACGAGGTGAATGTGCAGATTATCATGGAAAAAATGGGCGGCGGCGGCCATTTGAATGTAGCCGGCTGTCAGCTGGAAGGGGTATCTGTTCCTGAGGGAATCGGTGCACTGAAAGAAACGTTAGATAAGATGATTGCCGAAGGTGATCTGGTAGTATAAAAAGGAGAATCGGAGGAAAACAAATGAAAGTTATATTATTACAGGATGTAAAAAGCCTTGGAAAAAAGGGCGATGTTGTTGATGTGAATGACGGATACGCAAGAAATTTCGTGCTTCCCAAGAAACTTGGTGTGGAAGCAAACGGCAAAAATATGAATGACCTGAAATTACAGAAGGCCAATACGGAAAAGATTGCCAAGGAGCAGCTTGAGGCAGCCCAGGCTTTTGCCAAAGAAATGGAAAGTGATGAAGTAATCGTTTCCATTAAAGCCGGCGAAGGCGGAAGAACCTTCGGCAGCGTATCTACGAAAGAAATCGCCGAAGCATATAAGAAACAGTGCGGTAAAGAAATCGACAAGAAGAAAATCCAGCTTCCGGAAGCCATTAAGAATTTTGGCGTTTATGAAGTTGCGGTTAAGCTTCATCCCAAGGTAACCGGCACCTTAAAGGTAAAGGTTACAGAGTTAAAATAGTGAAGTATCAGTGATAGGGGTTTACAGACCTTAAGAAACAGAAGGATAGTTTTATGGCAGCACTAGAGGAAGCGCTTTTAAAGCGTGTATTACCAAACAGCATAGAAGCAGAGCAGTCGGTTATCGGTTCCATGATTATGGACAGAGAAGCGATTACGGTAGCCTCTGAAATTATCAGCGGAGACGATTTTTACAGCAAACAGTACGGTGTTTTGTTTGACACTATGGTGGAGCTGAATGATGAAGGTAAGCCGGTAGATTTGGTTACCTTACAGGACCGTCTGAAGGAAAAGGACGTACCGCCTGAGGTAAGCAGCCTTGAGTTTATCAGGGACTTAATTACAGCGGTTCCGACTTCCGCAAACATCAAATATTACGCGGGGATTGTTGCGGAGAAATCCACCCTGCGCAGAATGATCCGTTTAAATGAGGAAATTGCCAATACCTGTTATACCGGGAAGGAAAATCTGGAAGTAATTCTGGAGGATGCGGAAAAAAGAGTGTTTGAGCTTGTACAGCGCAGAAACACCGGCGAGTTTGTACCCATCAGACAGGTCGTTATGAATGCCATGGACAAGATTGAAATGGCAGCTAAGAATAAAGGCAACGTAACAGGTATTGCTACGGGCTTTATTGATTTGGATTACAGGACAGCCGGTATGCAGCCGTCAGACCTGATTCTGATTGCGGCGAGACCTTCCATGGGTAAGACGGCATTTGTTTTGAATATTGCCCAGTATGTGGCTTTCCGTTCCAATCAGACGGTTGCTATTTTCAGTCTGGAAATGTCAAAGGAACAGATGGTAAACCGTATGTTTTCCCTGGAATCAAGGGTAGATGCGCAGAAACTTAGGACAGGCAATCTTTCCGACGCGGAATGGGAGAAACTGATTGAAAGTGCCGGTGTAATCGGAAAGTCCAATCTGATTATTGATGATACACCGGGTATCAGTATTTCAGAGCTGCGTTCTAAGTGCAGAAAGTTTAAATTAGAGCATAATCTGTCAATGATTATCATCGACTACTTACAGCTCATGAGCGGTAGCGGAAAGGGCGGAGATTCCAGACAGCAGGAAGTGTCGGATATTTCCCGTTCCTTAAAAGCACTTGCCAGGGAACTGAGCGTTCCGGTAATTGCGCTTTCCCAGCTTTCCCGAGCGGTAGAGCAAAGACCGGACCACAGACCCATGCTGTCCGACCTTCGTGAGTCGGGCGCGATTGAGCAGGATGCGGATATGGTAATGTTCATCTATCGAGATGATTATTATAACAAAGACTCAGAGAAAAAGGGTATCGCGGAAATTATTATAGCGAAACAAAGAAACGGTCCGATCGGTACCGTTGACCTGGTATGGTTACCCGAATATACCAAATTTGCAAACGTGGAAAGAGATAAAAGACAATAATTTACGAAAGAAGAGAACAGGCAAAATAAGCCCGTTCTCTTTTTGTTTCATAGGAAAATCCTATGAAACAAAAAAGAAAAGATGCGCAGCTCGCGGAGCGGAAGAAACCGCAAAGCGATCCGCTCGCGCGAGAAGATTGCGGATGCGCAAGCATTTTTGCTCACAGGAAATATGATTACATAAAAAGGAAAAGGAGGAGTCTTTATGAATCAGACAGAAAAGGTATATTTAATTTCAGATGCAGCCAAAAAGGTACAGGTAGAAGCCCATGTGCTCAGGTATTGGGAGGAAGAGCTTGCCCTTCCCATTAGGCGAAATGAAATGGGACACCGGTTTTATACCGGGGAGGATATCGAAAGATTTATAGAAATACGGGAATTAAAAAGCAGGGGACTGCAGATGAAAGCAATTAGGACGCTTTTGATGAAGACGGATATGGGAGCCGGCGGATATGTTAGACAGGAGGAGCCGGAGGCAGGTCGGGAAACATATGCCGCAGAAAGAAAAGAACGACATGTGGTGATGGTGAACAAGGGTGAGTTTTTGCCGGTTCCGGAGGAGAGCAGAGAAGCAAAGAGCGCCCGTCTGCAGCAACTGTTACAGCATATGATTACGGAAGCAGTGAAAAGCACGAACAGGGAAGCACTTACGGAAATAAAGGAAAGTCTGATAAAAGAATTGGATTATCAGTTCAGAATTCAGGAAGAACGTCAGGATGTCCGCGAGGAAGAGCGTATAAGCCGCCAGGAGGAGCATTACCGCCAAATAGATGATTTATTACGTATGAGGACGAAAAAGCAGAATTTGAGGCAAATACGGGCCTCTGAAACGAAAGAACGGGGTTTGGAAGAAACGTTACCGTTAGCGGAAGAAAAAAATATCTGCAGGGATGAGTCCGGGGAACAAAAACAAATGCCCGGAGAAGACTTGCCGGGCGGGAAAAAGAAATTCGGAATATTAAGAAAAAAGCGTTCAATCGTTTGATTGAACGCTTTGGCTGTTTTTATTCTTCAACAATAGCGCCTACAGGACATCCACCTGCACAAGAACCACAGTTGATACATGTAGCAGCATCGATTTCAAATTTGCCGTCTCCTTCTGAGATAGCGCCTACGGGACACTGTCCTGCACAAGCACCACAAGAAATACAAGCGTCGGAAATAACATATGCCATAATACTAATCCTCCTTATAGATAAAAAATCCTTATTGATAATAAAATATCAATCTCCAGTTCTTATTTTAATATAAATGTATTTTAAATACAAGTATATTATGAAAAATTATTTTGGGAAAAAGAGGGTTATTTTTCACTCCTGCGTTTGCGGATGCCGTCGAGGATTACCGCCTTCTTTTCCACAATCTTACTTTTTTCCATGGGAGGCACGCCCTTTAAGGGATATTCAATGCCCAGCTTTTCGTATTTATTTTCGCCCATGGTATGGTAAGGAAGCACATCAAGTGCCTTCAGGTTCTTAAACTGTCCGATAAAGTATCCTAAGTCAAACAGGTATTTATCATCATCGGTAATACCGGGCACAACCACGTGTCTGATCCACATGTCTACCCCTTTTTCTTCCAGGTAGCTGACAAAGGCCAGGATACCTTCGTTAGGCTGTTTGGTAAGCTCTAAATGTTTAGCGGGATCGATATGCTTGATATCCAGCATGACCAAATCGGTAAGAGTCATCAGCTTGTCCAGCTTTTCGATAAAAGCGGTATTTGTGGGTTTATAGGCAATACCTGATGTATCAATACAGGTGTGGACATTGTTTGCCTTGGCGATGGTGAATAAATCAATTAAGAAATCTACCTGCATCAGCGGTTCGCCGCCTGTGACGGTGATGCCGCCTCCTTTGTAAAAAGGTTCGTTTCTTTTGTATTGTTCAAAAATTTCTTCGGCCTCCATCAGGGTTCCGCCGTTCATGGCCCAGGTGTCAGGATTGTGACAATAAGCGCAGCGCATGGGACAACCTTGTACAAATACGACGAATCTGGTGCCGGGTCCGTCAACGGTGCCGAAGCTTTCCAGTGAATGAATTCTGCCTTGCATAGAACTACTCCTTTACTTGGTATCTTACAAAATAGTATAACAGAATTTGAGCAAAATGCCAATGTGGAGATTCACTATTGAAAAATATACGGAAAAAAGATACAATTATATCATAAAGTTATGATATTTATACTGGGTAAAATTTGGAGTTGGAGTTGGAAATAATGAGAAAACGTATTGGGGTTTTTATGGGTGAAGTAACCCTGGAATTACAGGAAAATATGTTAAAAGGTATCATACGCAAGTCAAAGGACTTAGGTTATGATGCTTTTGTGTTTTGTAATTTCGGTGCGTACGGCGATAATGTCCTTTATGCAGAGGGCGAAAAGGCCGTTATCCAGATTCCCGATATCAGTATGTTTGACGGTATTATCGTAGGGGAAGATACTTTTGATATCGACGGCATGGGAGAAGAGTTGTATAGTGTTTTGAAAAAGAATGCAACCTGCCCGGTGGTATATTTGAAGGATCCCAGAGAAGGTTTTTATAATGTAAAGGTGGAACAGCGTGCAGCAATAGAAGAAATTACACGTCATTTGGTAGAAGAACATGGTGTTCGTGATGTGTGCTTTATGTCCGGAACCTTATCCAGAATGGATGCCCAGTTGCGCTATCAGGGTTTTTTAGATGTGATGATGGAGAAGGATATCCCTATTCATCCCCATATGATGTTTGAAGGTGATTTTTGGGTAGAAAAGGGCAAACAGGCCATTGACTGGTTTATGGAAGGAAGGGAAACCTATCCGCAGGCCATTGTTTGTGCCAATGATTATATGGCGCTTTCTGTTTGTGACGAGCTTCGTGCCAGAGGACTTCGTGTTCCTGAGGATGTCTGTGTGACGGGATATGATGATATTTTAGAGGTGCGTCGTTATCAGCCGGCGATTACCAGCTTCAGGGTTCCTTTTGTGGAAATGGGCGTTAAAGCAGTAGAAATGATAGACAATGTTTGCAACGGCCGTTCCCAGGATATGGTAGAATGGGTGAAACCTACCCTGCAGCTGCGTGAAAGTTGCGGTTGTGCCACTACCGAAGAAGAGGACGGCAGTTATTATGAATGGTTACGTAGGGAGATTGAATTACAGAAAAAAATCTTTAGACAGTCTTTCTTTATGAGCATGGAAACCCAGGATAGTTTTGAAGAAGATGATTACTATCGGATTGCGGATAAATATTTTGCGCACGTAGGCGGTCATATTGCATATGTTTGCCTGTGCGAAGAAGATAAAGGGATTGATGCTGTCGAAAAAGAAAGCTGTTATTCGGACTTCATGGTGCTGAGGCGGATTTTTGACGGTAGCAGAAATGGCGCTAATTATATGGAAGAGTTTGACAGAAAGTATATTTTGCCGGAGCGGATTTTGGAAGAAAACGGTCCTGAAGGTTATCTGGTATTCCCTATTCATTACAAGAATAAAGCCCATGGTTACTTTGTTACCGGTATGAAAGGAAACCGGTGGGTTACGGACTATACCCGTTCTTATCTGACAGTTATTGCCAGTGCCATCGAAAATGAAAAAATGCACCGTGAGATAGAGAATCTGGAAATTATTAAGCAGCTTTATCATAAGGATTCCCTGACCGGAATTCTGAACCGAAGAGGTTTTGAAAAGCAGCTTCGTGTGCTTCGTGTCAAAGCACTGAAGGAAGGGAAGTATTTGGGAATTGTCAGCATTGATATGAACGGACTTAAGCAGATTAACGATACTTACGGACATCCCGAGGGGGATGATGCGCTTCGCAGACTTGCCAGTGTATTGAAGAGACTTGTTGGTGAAAATGAAATATGCGCCCGCGTAGGCGGAGATGAGTTTTCGCTTCTGCTGTTTGGCGATACAAACGAAAGGGAAAAGCAGTTCAGGGAAGCATTCCCTATAGAAATGCAGGAAGAAGAAAGAAGGGCAAAGAAGCCCTATCCGTTTAGCGCAAGTTATGGAATCTGCAGCATCGATGAAGAGAAGGATTTGTCCCTGACAGCGTGTCTGCAGCTTGCGGATGACAGGATGTATGCCCAAAAGAAAAAAGATAAACTGCTGTTGCAGATGAAGTAATGTCTAAATAGAATTAATGCACGAAAGTTTGATGCAAAAAATAAAACCCGCTTCTTACGAAGCGGGTTTTTCATATTCCGTTAAACTAAATTAGATAGATTCGTGGAATGTACGAGAAATAACGTCAGCCTGCTGTTCGGGTGTTAACTTAATGAAGTTAACAGCGTATCCGGAAACACGGATTGTAAGCTGAGGATAGTTTTCAGGATGCTGCTGAGCATCTAATAATGTATCTCTGTTTAATACGTTAACGTTAAGGTGATGTCCACCTTTTACTGAATAACCATCTAATAATGATACCAGGTTCTGTACCTGAGCTTCACTTACTGCTGCCATGATTTTTTACCTCCTGTTTAGTGAAAATCATCTAATCCATCCTGCAGGGTAGGAACACTGCAGGCAAGCGGTGTTCTGGAACAATCCGAACATCCCATTGTCTGTACATTCTTGGATTCCTTGCTTGATAAATCAGTGTCTACATTTACATGACCGACACCCTGCGCCATTCCGGCGTCCAGCATCTTTACAAGATCGTCTATCATTGCTTTCTGGTCCATGTTGGTTACCTCCCTGTAAGATGAATGATTAAAGTCTTAAATTAGTTTCCTAAGTCGATTTCGATATCGCCAGCGAATACCTGATCTTCTTTACCAAGAGCTCCGGGGATGATAGTGAAGGTATTGGAGATACCATCCTGTGCATCCTTGAAAGGAAGCTTGGAAACGGAAGATAAGGAAGCTACTGCACCGTGAGTATCACGTCCGTGCATCGGGTTAGCACCGGGTGCGAAAGGCTGTCCTTTCTTACGTCCGTCAGGTGTGTTACCTGTAGCCTTACCATAAGTTACGTTAGATGTAATTGTAAGGATAGAGGTTGTAGGGATACCGTTTCTGTAGGTATGATGTCTTCTGATAGCTGTCATGAACTTAGTAACGATTTCCTGAGCAATGCTATCTACACGGTCATCATCGTTTCCGTATTTAGGGAAGTCACCTGTTGTCTTGAAGTCAACGATAACGCCGTCTTCATCTCTGATAACTTCTACCTTAGCATACTTAATAGCAGATAAGGAGTCAGCTACGATGGAAAGACCTGCAACACCTGTTGCGAAGTATCTCTTAACATCTCTGTCATGAAGTGCCATTTCAGCTCTTTCATAGCAGTATTTGTCATGCATATAGTGGATTACGTTAAGTGTATTAACATAAACGTCAGCCATCCATTCGATCATGTCTACGAATTTATCCATAACGTCATCATATTCAAGAACGTCACCGGATACAGGACGATACTTAGGACCAACCTGTTTCTTGGTTACTTCGTCAACACCACCGTTTAAGGAGTAAAGCAGACACTTAGCAAGGTTTGCACGTGCGCCGAAGAACTGCATTTCCTTACCGATAACCATGGAAGATACACAACAAGCGATACCGTAGTCATCACTGTGGTCAGGTCTCATAAGTTCATCGTTTTCATACTGGATGGAAGAGGTCAGGATAGACATCTTAGCACAGTATTTCTTGAAGTTCTCGGGAAGTCTGGGAGACCAGAGAACTGTTAAGTTGGGTTCAGGGCTTGCGCCTAAGTTTGTTAATGTGTGTAAGTAACGGAAGCTCATCTTGGAAACTAAGTGACGTCCGTCAACACCAACACCTGCTAAGGATTCGGTTACCCATACAGGGTCACCAGCGAAGATCTGGTTGTATTCAGGTGTACGAGCAAACTTGATGCAACGTAATTTCATGATGAAGTGATCAACGAATTCCTGAATTTCAGATTCTGTGAAAGTACCGTTAGCAAGGTCTCTTTCAGCGTAGCAGTCAAGGAATGTGGATGTACGTCCGAGGGACATAGCAGCACCGTTCTGTTCCTTAACAGCACATAAATAACCAAAGTAAGTAGCCTGGATAGCTTCTTTTACGTTAGTAGCAGGTTTGGAAATATCGCAACCATAGGAAGCTGCCATAACTTTCATCTGCTTTAATGCAACGATCTGTTCGGAAAGTTCTTCACGGAGACGGATGATGTCATCTGTCATAACACGTCCTGTAGATGCTTTCTGAGCAAGTTTGTCCTGAATTAAGAAATCAATACCGTACAGAGCAACACGTCTGTAGTCACCGATGATACGTCCACGTCCGTAAGCATCCGGAAGACCTGTAATGATGTGTGAAGAACGGCAAGCTCTCATTTCATCATTGTAAGCATCGAAACATCCTGCATTGTGAGTCTTTCTGTGAGTAGAGAAGAATTCACTGATTTCAGGATCTACTTCATATCCGTTATCGGAACAAGCTTTTTCTGCCATTCTGATACCGCCGTAAGGCTGAAGAGAACGCTTGAAGGGCTTATCTGTCTGGAATCCAACGATTTTTTCTTTGGATTTGTCAAGATAGCCGGGGCCGTGAGAAACGATAGTAGATACAACCTTGGTATCCATATCAAGAACGCCGCCTGCTTCACGTTCCTTTTTCTGTAATTCAAGTACCATCTGCCATAAGTCTTTTGTGTCCTGTGTAGCCTCAGCTAAGAAGGATTCGTCACCATCATAAGGATGATAGTTTTTCTGGATGAAGTCACGTACGTTAACTTCGTTCTCCCACTTGCCGCCTACAAAATTGTTCCATTCTGGTCTCATTTTGCGTAAGCCTCCTAAAATTAATTTGTTTGATTTATTTGAGCATAAAAATTATGCTGATACCGTACTTTTATTATATGTTACAGAAGTTGCAAGGTCAAGCAAGGGAATGTACTTTTTTCTATACAAAGCGGTATTTTGAGATATATTTTGTCGTGTTTGTGGAAAAATAATCGATTGATAAACTTGCCAGAAAGAAGGGAAAGTATTATACTGTAAGAGTTCAGATGCCGACATGCAAACGCACGGTATCGGGTAATTGTTTGTTAAGGAGGTAATTTGAGATGGCAGAAATCACCAAAGACATGACAATCGGTGAAATTTTAAGAACCAATCCCGCTGTTGCAGGAGTTCTGTTAGAAGCAGGCATGCATTGCCTCGGCTGTCCTTCCGCACAGGCTGAAAGCCTTGAAGATGCGGCTATGGTTCATGGTATGGATATCAATGAATTAATGGCGAAGATTGCAGCTGTATAAAGATTTTATCTGGTTTATATGTGCAAAGAAACAGTCCCCTGTCCGGATGCTCCGGTCAGGGGACTTATTTTATTTCCGCTATTCTTTACAGTTTTAAAAGATTTTCGTTTATGCTTCTGCTGTCTTTTTGTCAGATAAGTTCTTAATAACAAATAAAACAAGAATGAGAAGTACAGCACCGATAGGAAGTGTAATCCAAGCATTCTGTACAAAACCTGCAACGATATAGGTTACGAAGGAAACTGCAGCCACTAAGAGTGCATAAGGAAGCTGTGTGGATACGTGATTTACATGCTTGCACTGTGCTCCGGCACTTGCCATGATGGTAGTATCGGAAATAGGAGAGCAGTGGTCACCGCATACAGCACCTGCCATACAAGCAGAGATGGAAATAATCATCAGTTCGTGGTTGGAGTTTGCAAATACGGCAACTACGATAGGGATTAAGATGCCGAAGGTTCCCCATGAAGTACCGGTTGAGAATGCAAGGAAGCAACCAACCAGGAAGATAATAGCAGGCAGGAAGTTCATCAGTGCACCTGCGTTCTGTTCCATAGCTGCAGCTACGAATTCTTTCGCGCCGAGGCTGTCGGTCATAGCCTTTAAGGTCCATGCAAAGGTTAAAATAAGGATTGCGGGAACCATTGCCTTAAAGCCTGCGGGAATACATTCCATACAATCAGAGAAAGTAAGGACTCTTCTGATTAAATAAATGATGATGGTAACAAGTAAAGCAACAAGGCTGCCGATAGCAAGTCCTACGGAAGCGTCACAGTTGGAGAAGGAAGCTACAAAGCTTTCACCGGAGAAGAAACCGCCGGTATAAATCATACCGATAACGCAACATACAATCAGTATGGCAATGGGAATAATCAGGTCGATTACTTTGCCTTTGGGATTTACATAAGTGCTTTCTTCTTTCATTTCATCCTGGTCTGTGAATAAATCACCGTTCATTGCGTTGAGTTCGTATTTCTTCATGGGACCGAAGTCAACCTTCATGGCAACCAGAACAACCATCATTAAAATGGTGAAAAGTGCATAGAAATTGTAAGGGATTGCGCTGATGAAAAGGGAGAAACCGTCTTCACCCTCAACAAAACCGGATACAGCTGCAGCCCAGGAAGAAATGGGAGCAATGATACAAACCGGTGCTGCTGTCGCATCGATTAAGTATGCCAGCTTTGCACGGGATACCTTGTGCTGGTCCGTAACGGGTCGCATTACGCTACCTACGGTAAGGCAGTTGAAATAGTCATCAATGAAAATCAGTACGCCCAGAGCGATGGTAGCGAGCTGTGCGCCAACTCTGGATTTGATGTGTGTGGCTGCAAAGCGTCCGAATGCCGCACTACCGCCGGCACGGTTCATCAGGCACACCATAGCGCCTAAGATAACAAGGAAAATTAAAATTCCGACATTATATCCGTCGGATAATACGGCAAGAAAACCGTCGTGATAAATATGGTTCAGGGTTCCTTCAAAGTTGCCGGCATAGAAAAAGCCGCCCACTACGATACCGATAAAAAGTGAACTGTACACTTCTTTGGTAATCAAAGCCAGTACGATAGCTACGATGGGAGGAACGAGAGCCCAAAAGGTTGCAAACATTTCCATAAGAAGATTCCTTTCTGTTTGTGAATTTTTCTTTTGTATTACATCATATCATTATTTGTGATAAAAACCAATATTTTTTGCAATAAAAAGCGCACAAATCGGCAAAAACCGGTCTGTGCGCAAAAATCCGGAAGGATAAAGGGACCCGGAAGGCTACATGCAGGATAAAGATGCAAGTGCGGTGTCCTTAATGATGGCTTCAAAGTGCTCTTCTAAATAAGCTTCTGAAGCGTTTACTGCCTTTACGGGAGTTGCATATTCGGAAAGAATATTACATATTTTATTTATTTCTGCCGGAGTGTGTGTAATCCCTGAAATTACAAGGATATATGCCTGGTCCGAAGTTTTGAACAGAGAACTTTTTCCGGTGTAGGAGCCGGAAAGGAGCCGTGCCGCTTTGGCCGCGTTGCGCAGACTGCTGAAGGAAAAAAGCTTCGTAAGTCCGGTAGAACGGGAAGAAGCCGGGGCATCTTTGGACTTATGCTTTTCATCGGAATCCGCGGGCTGCTGCTCTGTGGAAGCATCCTTGGCTGCCTGGGAGGCTTTGCTTTGGATCCGTTTGAAAAAGTCCAGCACATCATCGGTGCCTTCTGTAAGAGTGTCTAAAAGGTCATCCACCTCGTCCTCGTCTTCATGAACAGAAGGAGCGAATTTGGAAAAACGCGTGTCTAACTCTTCAGGGTCTTCGACTTTGGTAATAATCAGTACGATACAATCCGCATTTAAGGGGATTGCTTCTATCATAAGCGGAATATCTTCGGCTTCAAATCCGAATTCATAAGATGCCTGCTGCATCATGTCTCTGAATAAATCCTTGGCTTTTTCGGTACCATAAGCAAGTTCGCTGAGTTTTAATTCCCTGTCTGCCAAATCTTCTCTGGTAAGGGTACAGCGAATCTGATGATCATTCACTTTTTCGATTTTCATGTTATCACATCCTTACTAATAAGATACTGTTATCCTGCCTATCGGTGACGGTAATTTACCGCACTTTTGTTTTGTTGTATCTTAATAATATACGTAACAAAACATTAAGTCAATAGCAGGGGAACCGCACAAAACAAAATTCACAAAAATTTCAAATTTCGACATTTTTGTGCAAAATTATTAAAAATATATAAAATATACGCCACATGACTTGCGGAATTTGTGAAAAACTTCTATAATCGCGTTGTGAGGTGCTTCCGGCAAATCTGTATCAGGAGGAGGCATGGCGTTGTAACGGTTATTTATATTCATTTAAAGCAAATTTAGAATCTTTGAGGTATCATACCTCATCTTTTTCCGAAGGCGGCATCGCCGTTTCGGGGAAGTCTTTACAGGCTGTTTGTGCCTGTCGCGATATTCAGCTCAGCAGATTTTTCACTTATAATTTCATTTTGGATTTCGCAAGCGGTAAAGTTTTTTTGGATACCTGCCCGGCATCTCATCTTTGATCTTTTTAACAGTATCGTCATGAAAAAGAAAAACTATAATCAGTTACGGGATTTGTTTGTCTCGTCGTTTTGACATATCACGGCTTCTTTCTGGAAAACGAAGGGCAGACACCGGAGCGGATGGGAGAACTTATGACACAAAAAAGCGGAAATGACCATGTTTCCCTCGATGAAAGGCTTAGGTCTATGGAACATGCGGGAGTCAGGCTTTATTTGGACGGTTTGCCTGTTTCTTCCGAAAAGATTGCGCATAACTGCGTAAGGGAAGAGGCTATGTACATGCCTGATTACGTAACCGATGATGAGGGAAGACTAAGGGAAATCAGATATGACAGGATTTCCTTAAAATAACCCCTGTGACGATTCTTTCCGGCGGTTTTGTTTGGCCTGCACGCAGCGTATCCCCATACAAACGGCGTGAAAGCGACAGTAATTATTCTTGATGCCAATGACACGGAGCTGCCGGAAAGAAAAAGTCAAAAATTGTAATGACGATAAAAGGATAGTCTGTTATAATAAAGAACGATTGGAGGATGCTGCTTATGAAAAAAATAATACCCGCATTGATAGCAATTGTTCTGATTATTGTGATAGGAGCTGTTACATTTGGCGGCAAAATTATTGATAAATATTCTTATTCCAAGGAACGGGCTGATTTGAACGCTTATTTTGAGATGGGAGGCGCAGGTGATGTGGCCGTGATTCTCGGAAATGAACTGATAGAGGAACGCGCCCGTCTGATTGACGGTGCGTATTATATGGATTTGGCATCTGTCCATAAGTATTTTAATGACAGATTTTATGTAGACAGCGCAGAAGGACTGCTTCTTTATACTATGCCCACGGAAACCGAGCGGGTAACCATCGGCGGAAGTATCCGTGAGAAAGAAAGCGGCAGCGAAGATTTGGGCTATGTGATTGCGAGATATGAAGGGGAGACTCTTTATCTGGCTCTTGATTATGTGAAGCAGTATGCAAACTTTGCATATACTGCATTTACGGAACCGGATCGTCTGCAGGTGGATGTTTCCTGGGAGGAATATCAGATTGCGGAGATTAATAAGGATACCGCGGTCCGCCTTAAGGGTGGTGTGAAGAGCGAAATCCTTGCGGATGTGGCCGAAGGCGACAAGGTGATGGTTTTAGAGCAGATGGAAACCTGGTCCAAGGTAAAGACCAAGCAATCCGTTACCGGCTATGTAGAGAACAAGCGTCTTAGCGGGATGAGAAGTGAACTGCCCATTCCCGTAACGGATTATACGGAGCCGGAATATACTTCCGTTACCAGAGATTACAAGATTAACTTAGGCTGGCACGTGGTAGCCGGAACGGCAGGTAATGACACCATTTATGAAGTGACGGACAAGACCAAAAACTTAAATGTTATTTCCCCTACCTGGTTTAAACTTTGTGACAATGAAGGCGGATTTACCAGCTTTGCTACAGAAAGTTACGTAAAGACCGCACATGATATGGGCATGGAAGTATGGGCCCTTGTAGAAAATATTGAGTATAAAGACAGCATTGATATGTTTGCAATTCTTTCTTCCACCACCACCAGAAAGGTGCTGATTGACGGATTGATTGCAGAGGTACAGGCTTACGGCATTGACGGTATTAACGTGGACTTTGAGCAAATCAGCATGGACTGCGGCGAACACTATGTGCAGTTTATCCGTGAGTTATCCGTTCCCTGCAGGGAACTGGGAATCGTACTTTCCGTAGACAATTACGTGCCTACCGGCTACACGGACCATTATGACAGAAAAGAGCAGGGCGTATTTGCGGATTATGTGATTATCATGGGTTATGATGAGCATTATGCGGGAAGCACCGTGGCAGGAAGTGTGGCATCCATCGATTTCGTGGAGGAAGGTATTGAGCGGACTGTAGCAGAGGTGCCTGCAGAGAAGGTAATCAATGCAGTACCTTTTTATACCAGAATTTGGGAAACCGGACCTGATGGTGTCAGCAGCCAGGCAGTGGGCATGGATATGGCGGAAGAGTATGTGGCAAACCATAACATTGCGGTAGAGTGGAATGAAGCGACCTGTCAGAATTACGGTGAGTATACGAAGGGAGATACCTTGTACCAGGTGTGGCTTGAAGATGAGGAATCCATCCGTGTGAAGTTGAACATCATGCAGAAGTACGGCATTGGCGGTGTGGCCAGCTGGAGACTGGGATTTGAAAAAGCAGCCATCTGGGATGAAATTGAAAATTATTTAAATCAGTAATATAGGGAAGTGTTCAGGATTTGAAACGGCAAATCCTGAACATTTTTTTGCTTGCGGCGTCATAGTAATTAGGTAAGAAGCGGAATAAGGCGGCGGTAATTTGTCTGAAAATCAGGAAAAAATCATGTCTCTTGTGATGGCGGCAGTGTTTTTGGTTTCGGCCTACTTTTTAGCCAGGGGATTTGCCATGTATGCGGGGAAGAGTGCGGAGACGGTTGGCGAGATGACTCCGGTGCAGGAAAGAGCGCAGCAAAAGGAACAAAAAAATGCGCAGCAAAAGGAGCGGGAGGTGTTCGCAGAACTGCCGGAGGGCGGAAGTGCCGTGAAGTTTTGCGTGATTGTAGATGCGGGGCACGGCGGCAAGGATCCCGGAAAAGTAGGTGTGAACGGTGCCTTGGAAAAAGATATCAATTTACAGATAGCAAATCTTTTAAAGGCTTTTTTGGAAATGGACGACATCAGGGTGGTGATGACCCGGGAAACGGACGCAGGACTTTATGATGAAAACTGTTCCAATAAAAAAGTACAGGATATGAAACGCAGGATTGCGCTGATAGAAGAAGCGGATGCGGATCTGGTAGTCAGTATCCACCAGAACAGCTATCGGGATTCTTCCGTCAAGGGCGGGCAGGTGTTTTATTACACAACCGGGGAAAAAAGCCGTCAGCTGGCGCAGACGATACAAAAGCAGTTGCAGGAGCTTCAGCCGGGAAATAAACGGGAAGCAAAAGGCAACACGGGATACTATCTTTTGAAAAAGACTGCGGTGCCAACCGTAATTGTGGAGTGCGGCTTTTTATCCAATCCGGAGGAGGCACAGATTCTTACGGAGCGGACGTATCAGGAGAGGATGGCGTTCGGGATTTTCATGGGTGTGATGAAATATTTAAACGGCGAGGAAACGTAACTGAAAATAGTGTCTGCAATCTTCGGTAGCCGACACTAGGCAAAAGAGAAAAAATGTGATAAAGTAGAGTTGGCTGAGAGTCAAAGGAAACGTAAAGCATGAATACGAAAATTGTAAAAACAGATGAAAATCATATAGATGACATAGCCATTAAGGAAGCCGGAGAAATCCTGCAAAAGGGCGGTCTGGTGGCATTTCCCACGGAAACGGTTTACGGACTTGGGGGAGATGCATTAAATGCCGATTCTTCTGTGAAGATTTATGAAGCAAAGGGAAGACCTTCCGACAATCCGCTGATTGTGCATATTGCAAGTATGGATGCACTTCCGGCGATTGTAAAGGAAATTCCGAAGGAGGCATATCTTTTGGCCGAAAAATACTGGCCCGGACCCCTGACCATGATTTTCCGTAAGTCGGATGCGGTACCTCTTACCACCACCGGCGGATTGGAAACGGTAGCAGTGCGTATGCCTTCCCATAAGGTGGCGCTGGCTTTGATTGAAGCGGCAGGCGGTTATGTGGCGGCACCCAGTGCCAACCGTTCCGGAAGACCCAGTCCCACTCTGGCGCGTTACGTGATAGAGGATTTGGACGGCAGGGTAGATATGATTATAGACGGCGGGGAAGTGAATATCGGCTTAGAATCTACCATTATTGATTTGACGGAAGAAAAGCCGGTGATTTTACGGCCGGGTTATATTACGGAGCAGATGCTTGCGCAAGCCTTAGGAGAGGTGGAAACCGACCGGACGCTGATGCAGCAGCATGCGGACCTTGCCCCCAAGGCACCCGGTATGAAATACAGGCATTACGCACCCAAAGGCAGTCTTGTTATCGTAGAAGGCCGGGAAGAGGCGGTCGTTCCTTATATCAATGCGCAGTTAAGTGAGGCTAAAGCAGAGGGGCTCAAAAGCGGCGTGATTGCCACAGAGGAAACGAAGGATGCCTACCTTGCAGATTGTGTGAAATGTGCCGGCAGCAGGCAGGACGAAGAAGCGGTTGCCAGAAGTCTTTTCAGGATTTTGCGGGAATTTGATGAAGAAGAGGTACAGGTAATGTACGCGGAGGCATTTCCCCGGGACGGTGTGGGACAGGCAATTATGAACCGGCTGCTGAAGGCGGCAGGATATCATGTAATTACAGTGTAAACAATAGAAACATTATAGAAAATACATTTATAAGGAGGAAACAGTGATGATAGCAATCGGAAGCGATCATGGCGGATTTGATTTGAAAGTAGCAGTAATGGCGCATTTAAAAGAAAGAGGACTGGAATGCAAGGACTATGGTTGTTATGACTTAAGCTCCTGCGATTATCCGGAATTCGGACGTGCCGTTGCAGAAGCGGTGGCAGCAGGCGAATGTGAAAAGGGAATCGTGGTTTGTACCACAGGTATCGGTATCTCCATCGCAGCCAACAAAGTAAGCGGTGTGCGTTGTGCCCTTTGTACCGATGCATATCTTGCGAAGATGACCAGACTTCACAATGACGCCAATGTACTTGCACTTGGCGGCGGTATCACAGGCAAGAATCTTGCAATGGAAATCGTGGATACTTTCCTTGATACAGAATTTTCACAGGGTGAAAACCACATCAGAAGAATCGGAAAAATTGAAGGATAAAACGAAGGTAAAATACGGAGGGATTAATTATGGCAAAAACATTTATTATGGATCACCCGCTGATTCAGCACAAAATCGGTTACATCAGAAGAACCGATACCGGAACCAAGGATTTCAGACAGACCATCAGCGAAATCGCGATGCTGATTTGCTATGAAGCAACCAGGGATCTGCAGCTTGCGGATGTGGAAATCACCACACCCATTTGTGATACAACCGTTAAGGAACTGAAGGGCAAGAAGCTTGCTATCATTCCTATCCTCAGAGCAGGACTTGGTATGGTGGACGGTATGCTTTCCCTGATTCCTGCAGCGAAGGTAGGACATATCGGTCTTTATCGTGACCCTGAAACCCTGATGCCGGTTGAATATTATTGTAAATTGCCCGCTGACTGTGCGGAAAGAGAAGTATTTGTGGTTGACCCCATGCTTGCAACGGGAGGTTCTTCCGTAGCGGCTATCCAGATGCTGAAGGACAAAGGCTGCAAGAAGATTCATTTCCTTTGTATCATCGCGGCACCCGAAGGTGTGGAAACCATGCAGAAAGCACATCCCGATGTAGATCTTTATATCGGTGCGCTGGATGAAAAGTTAAATGATCACGGATATATCGTGCCCGGACTTGGTGATGCCGGAGACAGAATTTTCGGTACCAAATAAGGTGCCAAAAGGCAGGTGAAACGGATGAAGGGAGCAGGTAGGCGGTTTGTTGCCGTGCTTATGTCGGCAACGCTGCTGTGGTGCGCCATTCCTATAACTGTTCATGCTGATGTGAAAGATACGGAAGCAAAATTAAATCAGGCCAAAGAAGAAAAAGAAAAAACCGAAGCAGCCTTAAGTGACACCAAAGAGGAACTGACGGGTCTTCAGGAGACCACGGAAGGACTGAAAGGGGAGCTGAGTAACCTCAATGCAAACCTGACGGAGGTCAGCAATAATCTGGCAGACTTAGAAGGTCAGATTGTGGACAAGGAAGCGGAAATTGAGCAAACCGGGAAGGAACTGGCAGAAGCGAAAGCCACGGAAGAGGCACAGTACGAAGCCATGAAAAAGCGTGTCCAGTTCATGTACGAGAGACGTGATTACGTGCTTCTTGAAATGCTTTTCGGTTCGGCGAATTTTTCGGAAATGTTAAACCGTCACGATTATATTGAGCAGTTATCTTCTTATGACAGGGAGCAGCTGGTGGCATATCGCGAAACCAAGGAAGCGATTGCGGCTCATGAAGCCAGGCTCATTGAAGAAAAAGAAGAACTGGACGACCTTAAGGTGAAGGTGGAAGCGGAGCAGAGCCGTGTGGCCGGTCTGGTAAGTCAGACCTCCGGCAAAATTTCCAGTTATCAGAATCAGATTTCTGAAACGGAAGCGGAAATGCTGGCCTATGAAAAACAGTTGGAAGAACAAAAGAATAATATTGCCCAGCTGCAAAAGCAGTTAGAGGAGGAAAGAAGACTCTCCGAGCTTGCGAAGAAGGGGGCGTGGAGAGATATTTCCCAGGTTGCCTTTGCGGAAGGCGACAGATATCTGCTTGCGAATCTGATTTACTGTGAGGCGGGAAACCAGCCTTATGACGGGCAGGTGGCGGTTGGCGCGGTGGTTATGAACCGCGTTATGAGCGGCGTGTTCCCGGATACGGTGGTAGGTGTCATCTATCAGAAGAGACAGTTTTCACCGGTTGCCAGCGGAAGACTTGCACTGGCTCTTGCAGAAAACCGTGCAACTCCTGCATGCTATCGTGCAGCAGATGAAGCCATGGCTGGCAAAACAACAGTAGGAAACTGTCTGTTTTTCAGAACTCCCATTGAAGGACTTACGGGAACCCAGATAGGCGGACATATTTTCTATTAGAGAGTTTTTGGGAATATATATCTATATAAAATTATTAAGTAAATCAATGATATGACGAAAAAAGCGTTCCTGCAGTTTTGCGGGAACGCTTTTTTGTAATATGGCTATATGGTTATGGGGGTGAAGTATTCTGTTTGGTAATTATCCGGTTTTCGTTAATACTATTTTGCGAAAAAACACGAAAACGATTAATAACGGGTTATGAACCAAGTAAATCCCGGGCCTCGCGGATGGCGGTAATGATGTAGCTTAATTCAGTAGAAAGGTCGGATAAATCTTCAGCAGACCAGGTGGAAAAGTCTGCCTGTTTCAATTCCTCAATTCTTTCGGCATAAAGTTTTTCTACGTTCTCAACAGCTTTTTTGGCTTCTTCGCTTGTATTTTCGCTAACCAAAGCATTCATTTTACCGTAAGAATCCGTGACTGCGTCCAAAAGGCTGTTGGCTGTAGAAATGTGGTCATTTATATCAAAATCTTTAACAGGGCCGATGGGCGCAGCATTTATTTCATATTGAATATCGTTCATGGGAGCTTCTCCTTTGGAATTACAACCGCAAAAAAGAGAGGTTGTTGCGACAAGTAATAAAACAGACAAAAGGCTTCTTTTGTTGTTTTTTAGATGTTTACTCAATATAGTTTGATGCATTTTAAGGTCTCCTTATATATGATTCAAACGCTTTCGTTGATTCTAACACGGAGATTGGAAAAAAGCAACGAAAACAATAGGAAAACGTTTTCGAAAAAGTTCGAAATATTTCGAAAACGGGAAAATTGGTATTTGTGAACATTTTTAGAGGCTGAATTTGACAAAAATTGACATTAAAAGAGTACTATGGTACTATAGAAAATGAGAAAAGCGTGATATATACTAAAAACGAACTTAATTTTTTTACACAAATACTTAACCGTTTAAGTAAAGTTGAGAGATTTGAGGAGAAGAGGACGATGAAGAAGAGAATTTTGGCAATGGCACTTGCAATCATGATGCTGGTAATGATTCCGGCAGAGACAGCTATGGCTATGCCTGCCGCATTTAATCATGATGCTGCAGTGATTACCTTAGCAGAAGAAAGTGCTGAAGAAGCGGTAGTTGAAGATGAAACAACACCGGAAGAAAATGAAGAGACGACAGAAACAGAAGAAGTTGTGGAAGAACCCACAGCAGAACCTGAAATGACAGAGGAGCCTACTGAGGAACCTGTAGCGACTGAAGAACCTACCGAAGAAGCAACAGAAGAACCTGTCGTAGAGCCTGAGGCAACAGCGGAACCTACCGAAGCGCCTGCAGAAGAACCTGAGGTGACTGAAGAGCCTACCGTAGAAGCGACAGAAGAACCTGTAGTAGAACCTGAGGCGACAGAGGAACCTACTGGAGAAGCAACAGAGGAACCCACAGAAGAACCTACAGAAACTCCTGAAGTTACATTACCTGAAAAGCAGGATGTTAAGTTTGACGGCAGAGATTTAACTGCAAAAGTAGTTGGTTCTGACGGCGTTCAGTATGATAATGTAGAATACTTATCCTTACATGCAGTTAACAGCTTGCCTTCTGAAGGTGTAGATGAATATATGAAACTTTGTGATGATATTGCAAATATGCAGAATACATCACAGGGAATTGAAAGCGCTATTTTTTCTGTTGATAAAAACGGTAATTTGAGTTTCCTTATTAAGGTACCTTCCAGTATTCTTTACAGTGAAGAAATCAGAGGACAGTTTATTCAGGGCTTTGCTGAAGAAGCAGTGGCAGAACCTGAAGAAGAAACCGCCAATGAAGTTCCTGCTTTAGAAGAAGCAGCGGAAGTTGTAGTTGAAGAAACAAATGATGTTCCTGTTTTTATATCTGAAAATGTTGAACTTTTGCAGGCAAATATGTTGCCTGAAGAAGTTGTTGGTGTTGTAGATGAAGTAGTAAACGATACCAAGATAGCAGATGCTGACTATTTTAAGAGCCAGTTGGGCGGCAATGCTAAGGGCGTATATAATTCTGCATATAAGCAGGTTGTAAAAGGCGGTAAAAACTCCTTTACACATAGTGCAGGATATCTGAGCACCTATGATTTCGTAGATGGACTTTCAGCATTAAACCTCACTTATCCTAATAGTTTTAACTTTATGAAACCCGGCGGAAGTACAAGTTTTAGAGGAACATACTCTTATTCCAGCCATAAATACAATTATACTGTTACAATTGAAAAATCAGCATATTACAACAGTACAATTGAAGCACAGGCCAAAGCGAAAGTGGATACTCTGGTTGCCGCTGCAGAAGCAAGTGCGACAAAGAACTATCCCGGTAACCATGTGTATGGTGTAATCCGTTATTTGGATAACTGGATCCGTGTAAACAATTATTATAATAACGACGGAACATATTATTCCAAGAAAGATACGGACGTATATTACTATTGCCACAGTTGTTACGGTATTTTATTAAAGGGCTATGGTGTATGTGAAAGTTACGCTATGGCAATGACCAGACTTTTGGATGCGGCAGGAATCCGTAACGTATATGTAACCGGTGATGCGGGCGGCGGACACGCATGGAACTATGTGCAGATGCCCAACGGAAAATGGTACATGTTAGATACCACATGGAATGACGGAAGCTCTTCCGATGCATACTTCCTGATTGGTTCCACACAGGATGGTGGTGAACATAAGGCCCAGGGTAGAATGTATACTGTAGGAAAAACCTTTAAGTTCTATGCATTAAGTAAGGCTAATTACGTTGCAAATACCGAAAAGACATATTTAGATAAAGTTACAATAAGTAAATCTTTAGTGTCAATGAAACCCGGTGAAACACTTCAGCTTAAGATTAACAAGCCCAGCGCCTCCAATTACTATTACAGCAAGTATGCGAAGTCCTGGACCAGCAGCAATGCAAACGTTGCGAAAGTAAGCAGTACCGGCAAGATTACTGCGGTAGCACCCGGTTCAGCAACCATTACTTATACCATTGACGGTCTGAAGAGAACATGTACTGTTTGGGTATATCAGTTCATGGGTAATAAATTTACCGATAACAATAATGCAAGTTATACATATACTTATTTGAGTGCTGATACTGCATTTGACAGTAAGGATGTATTTAAAAAGAATATCACTGTAACACAGAAAAATGGTGTAAATACTGCGGCACAGATTCAGGCAGGCATGAAATTAAAAGCACCTACCGTAAAGTCCAGTAACACTAAGATTGCTACTGCAACAGCAGCATTAAGCGGTAATACAATCGTTCTTACCGTAACACCTAAGAAGGTTGGTACTGCAACAATTACAGTATCTTTTGCCGGAAAGACTTCTACACTGAAGCTTACAAATAAATATAATATTGCAACCAATGCAGGATGGTTTGATTACTCTAAGATTGTAAACCAGACTTACAAGGGAACCGCATATAAGCCTGCTGTTAAGAAGACTGCAACAGCACCCGCTAATCTGAAATATACAGTATCTTACAAGAATAACATTAATGCAGGTACAGCTACCGTAACCATTAAGGGAACCGGTAACTATGCAGGTACCATTACTAAGAACTTTACAATTGCACCCAAGAACTTAACAACCTGCAAGTTCACTGCTTCTACCAAGTACAAAACCTACAAGGGTAAAGCACAGAAAGCAGTTACCACTGTAAAAGACGGTAAGACTACACTTAAAGCAGGAACAAATTATGTAGTACAGTATTACGTAAATAAAGCTTGGACTACAACTGCTCCTACCAATGTTGGAACTTATAATGTGAGAATTGTCGGATCCGGTAACTATACAGGAACTGTAGCAGCTCCCAACAATTTCGAAATCAAGCAGATTCCGCTCAGCAAAGTGACAATCTCCTGTCCTAAAGAAGTGAAGTGGAAATCCGGCAAGCCGGTAACACCTCCCGTAAAGGTAAAAATCGGAAGCAATACTTTAACTGCAGGTACAGATTTCGCCATTGGATATTATAAGATTACCAAGAATTCTGCAGGTGCAGAGGTGAGAACAGCAGTTTCTGCCAGCGCACTTTGCGACAAGGGTAACTACGTGGCAGTCATCACAAAGACAAAGAACAGTGTCAACATTAACTGGGGAACCAAGCTGACAGTTGAAAAGAAATTCACAATTAAAAAGATGTAATAAACCCAAAGCCAGTAAGGAGGGCGTTCCGAAAGGAGCGTCCTCTTCTTCTGTTTTGTAGCAGTAATGGTAAACCCCCAAATGAATAGTTTCATTCGGGGGCTTAATTCATTTATTCCTTATTCAAACTTCTCAATTTCTTTCTTCAGCGTATCGAACTTCCCGGCATAAATCAGGTTCAGCAGCTTATCCAGTTTATTCAAACTGGATTTCAGTGTATCTAAGGAAATAGAGCGGGAATTCAGCGCGGTCACCAGCTCGTCCAAATCCACCACCTTCACAAACCCGTCCGGATAAATAATCACATCCGCAAGCAAATCCGTTACGATAAGCTTATTGTCAGAAGTAATATAATCATAATCCACGATATCACAATACCAGTAAAGGAGCCTGCCGTCCTCGTAGTAGAACTTGCTTACCTTAAATCCTTCCTTCAAAAAGTAGCAGGAATAGCCGTGGTGCAGGTCCTTTTTGGGACGGATGGCGTTCCAGGAAGTCACAATCCGGTCCTCATTGCATTCCAAAATCACGTCATCTTTTAATTGAATACATTCATCGGGGATAATACGTCTTCGATACAAAACAGGATTTGTCATAAGCCCTCCTTTTGGTATGGAGAAAATACCGTATGATAGAATTGTCTTAAGAAAATCTTACTCTCAAAAGGGTGGAAAGTCAACCGATTGGAAACCGAATGCAGACGGTTTTTGGTATGTTTTGCGAAAATAAATAAGAAATAAAAAAGGGATGCATATTATGCAGGAATTCCGTGTTAAAATTCGTGAATTATCCTAGACATTCTTGCCAAAACTATGTATAATCAGTATTGGTCGAAAATTGGTATTTTGTATAAAAAACGTGAAAGGAAATGACATGTCGAAATTTAATCGGAGTGTATATCAATCACTTACCATGATTAGTCAATTTGGTATCAACATGTTGGTTCCGGTCATTGTTTGTTCCTTTCTGGGTATCTTTCTGGATAAGAAATTGGGAACTTCGTACCTTGTAATCATTCTTTTTTTTATCGGTGCCGCAGCCGGAGCGAGAAATTGCTTTGTATTTGCCAAAAGAATTTTTGACAAACCCAGTAGTACGCAGGCGTACGAGCATGTAGGCAGGAAGAAGCGGGCTGAAATAGCGTCAGCAGGGCCTGATAATGATGACGGATATGATGAAGACGGGGATGAATAAGATGAAATTTATCACGGAAAAGGTAAACAGAACGTTATTTGAACTGGAAGTGGGAATACTTATTTTCGGAGTGGTTTGCCAGCCAATCGTTTTCTTTGTGAAGGACAAGGCAGGCTACAGTATCGGATTGTGGATAGGAGTCGTTACGGCGTTTCTTGCTGCTGTCCATATGTGGTGGTCCTTAGATAAAGGACTTGACTATGGCGAAAAGGCAGCGGTCGGCTTTTTGACCAGACAGAATATTTTCCGCTATTTGGGAATTATTCTTGTGTTCGTGGCGATTTGCGTAACACAGGCAGGCAATCCGCTTTCCGCCTTTTTGGGAATTATGGGACTCAAAGCAGGCGCTTATCTGCAGCCCCTGACCAAAAAAATCAGCAGATGTATTTATGGGGAAGAGATTCTTCCGCCGCTCATAGAAGAACCTGACGATTGTCAGGAATAAGGAGGTGAGAAAATGGGACAGGGCATCTTGTTATCGTCAGAAGGCACAGCAGTGGATTTTATGATTCACGGAGTTTTTTCTTATGAACTGTTCGGACAGACACTCTGGATCACCACATCTCATGTTTGTATCTTATTGGTAATGCTTATTATCATCGGTTTTTGTCTTTTTGCAAACCGGGCGATGAAGAAGGCCACGGAAGTACCTACCGGATTCCAGAACGTAGTGGAACTGATTGTAGAAATGTTAGACGGAATGATTGGCGGTGTAATGGGTAAATATGCGGTGAATTTCCGCAATTACATCGGAACGATTTTCATCTTTATCTTAATCAGTAACATATCGGGCTTATTGGGCTTAAGACCGCCGACTGCGGACTATGGTGTGACTTTTGCACTGGGTATTATTACCTTCGTGCTGATTCACTTCAATAAGTTTAAGCACCAGAAGGTGATGGGTGTACTGAAAGGATATTGTGATCCTTGGCCGATTTGGGCGCCGATTAACTTAATCGGTGACTTGGCGGTACCGGTATCGTTGTCACTGCGTTTGTTTGCAAACATTTTGTCAGGTACGGCGATTATGGCACTGATTTATGCATTGCTTAATAAGTTTGCATATGTTTGGCCGGCAGCACTGCATGTATACTTTGACTTGTTCTCAGGAGCAATTCAGACATACGTATTCTGTATGCTGACCATGACTTATATCTCAGATGCTTGCAACACGGAAGCAGGCTGATGAAAAACTCAATAATTATGAAAAATTAATGCTTAAAGCATAAGGAGGAAATAAAAATGGAATTTAATACTAACTTTATCTTAGGTTGTTCAGCAATTGGTGCAGGTCTGGCAGTTATCGCCGGTATCGGACCCGGTGTAGGTCAGGGTATCGCAGCAGGTCACGCAGCTTCTGCAGTAGGTAGAAACCCCGGTGCAAAATCCGACATCACATCTACCATGCTTTTAGGACAGGCAGTTGCCGAAACAACAGGTCTTTACGGTCTTTTGATTGCAATCCTGTTATTATTCGTAAAACCTCTCGTATAATCTCGAATCATTAAGAAATTTTCAGAGAAAACGATGAAAAAATAAGAAAGGAGGTTTACGGATGGAACCCAGATTGTTTGACCTGGATTTGCAACTTCTTGCAGATGCCGGGCTGATGATGATTGCAATTTTCGTTCTTTACCTTGTGGCATCCTATTTTCTTTTTAATCCTGCGAGAGAATTCTTACAGAAGAGAAAAGATAAAATCCAGGGTGAGCTTGACAGTGCGGCACAGGATATGGAAGACGCACGCGCGCTGAAGGAAGAGTATGACGGCAAGTTAAAGAATATCGAAAAAGAAGCGGAAGAAATTTTAAGCGATGCAAGAAAACGTGCACTCGCAAATGAAAATAAAATTGTAGCCGAAGCGAAAGAAGAAGCTGCAAGAATTCTGGAGAGAGCCAGAGTAGAAGCAGAACTTGAAAAGCAGAAGGCTGCAGATGATGTGAAACGTGAAATGGTTGTCATCGCATCCATGATGGCCGGAAAAGTAGTAAAGGCATCCATCAATACCGATATTCAGGAAAGCCTTGTAAATGAAACATTAAAGGAAATAGGTGAGAGCACATGGCAAAGCTAGTTTCAAAAACATATGGCGAAGCTTTGTTTGAACTGGCAGTGGAAGAAGGAAAAGAAGACCTTTTCCTTGCAGAGATTTCTAAGCTGAAGGAAATTCTCGCCGAGAATCCTGATTTTGGTAAGCTGATGAATCACCCCAAGATTCTCAAGGAAGAAAAGCTTGCGGTAATTAAAGAAGTGTTCGGCGGAAGACTGTCTG
This sequence comes from Lachnospiraceae bacterium, assembly GCA_017561085.1. Lineage (GTDB taxonomy): Bacteria > Bacillota > Clostridia > Lachnospirales > Lachnospiraceae > Suilimivivens. The sequence goes on along the minus strand of JAFZDQ010000128.1, from coordinate 2,765 downwards.
ACGAACTGACCGGATTTCTCCACCTTGTGGTAAGCAAGGACAGATATGGTGAAATCGACGCGATTCTTAATTACTTTATTGACGAAGTGAAGAAGCTGAAGGGAATCGGGGTAGCTTATGTTACCACCGCCTATTCACTTAGTGAAGCGAAGAAGAAAGAAGTGGAAAACAAACTTCTTACCACCACAGCGTTTAAAAAGATGGAAATGCACTTTGGCGTGGACGAAGAACTGATTGGTGGTATGGTCATCCGAATCGGAGATCGAGTAGTAGACAGCAGCATTGCTACGAAATTGTTTGACATGCGTAGAACACTGCTGAAGGTAAACGTATAAAATTTTGAGAAAGGTGCGTATGAAACCATGAATTTAAGACCGGAAGAAATCAGCTCCGTAATTAAAGAGCAGATTAAAAGATATGCTTCAGAGCTTGAAGTATCAGACGTTGGTACCGTTATTCAGGTTGCTGACGGTATTGCCCGTGTACATGGTCTGGAAAACGCAATGCAGGGAGAACTTTTGGAATTCCCCGGCGAAGTATACGGCATGGTCCTGAACCTTGAAGAGGACAACGTAGGTGCCGTACTTCTCGGCAGCCAGAAGAATATCAACGAAGGCGACACTGTGAAGACCACAGGCCGTGTAGTTGAGGTTCCCGTAGGCGATGCAATGATGGGACGTGTTGTAAACGCATTAGGACAGCCTATCGACGGCAAAGGCCCCATCCAGACAGACAAGTACCGTAAAATTGAAAGAGTAGCATCTGGTGTTATTACCAGAAAGTCAGTAGATACTCCCCTTCAGACAGGTATTAAGGCGATTGACTCCATGGTACCCATCGGAAGAGGACAGAGAGAATTAATCATCGGTGACAGACAGACAGGTAAAACTGCAATTGCCATCGATACCATTATTAACCAGAAAGGTCAGGGCGTAAAATGTATTTACGTTGCCATCGGTCAGAAAGCATCTACCGTAGCTTCCATCGTTAAGACTTTGGAAGAATTCGGCGCAATGGCTTATACAACCGTTGTAGTTGCTTCTGCAAGTGAACTGGCACCCCTTCAGTATATTGCTCCTTATTCAGGATGTGCAATCGGTGAAGAGTGGATGGAAAACGGACAGGACGTGCTTGTTGTTTATGACGACTTAAGTAAGCACGCAGCTGCATACCGTACACTTTCCCTGCTCCTTAAGAGACCTCCGGGACGTGAAGCTTACCCCGGTGACGTATTCTACTTACATTCCAGACTGCTTGAAAGAGCAGCCCGCATGAGTGAAGAATACGGCGGCGGTTCCCTTACCGCACTTCCGATTATTGAAACACAGGCAGGTGACGTTTCTGCTTATATTCCTACAAACGTTATTTCCATTACAGACGGACAGATTTATCTGGAAACAGAAATGTTCAACTCCGGTTTCCGTCCCGCTGTAAATGCAGGTCTTTCCGTATCCCGAGTTGGTGGTGCGGCACAGATTAAGGCGATGAAGAAAATTGCAGCGCCTATCCGTGTGGAACTTGCACAGTACAGAGAGCTTGCTGCTTTCTCCCAGTTCGGTTCCGAACTTGATGCAGACACCAAAGAAAAGCTTGCACAGGGTGAAAGAATCAAAGAAGTATTAAAGCAGCCCCAGTACAAGCCTATGCCGGTACAGTATCAGGTTATCATTATCTACGCAGTTACCAACAAGTATCTGCTGGATGTGCCTACCGAAGATATTACCAGATTTGAAGATGAATTCTTTGATTTCTTAGATACCAAGTATCCTCAGGTACCTAATGCAATCGCAGAAGAAAAGGTTATTTCCGACGATATCGAAGAAACCTTAAAGAAAGCAATTGTAGAGTTTAAAGAACAGTTCAAATAAACAGTAGAAAGGCGAAAAAGGTGATATTATGGCCTCAATGAGAGACATAAAACGTCGCAAGGGCAGTATACAAAGTACCCAGCAGATTACCAAAGCCATGAAACTCGTTTCTACTGTTAAGTTGCAGAGAGCGAAAGCAAATGCAGAAAAATCCCAGGATTATTTCCGTTGTATGTATGCTACGGTACAGTCCATCTTAGCCAGAACCGGTAACTTGGAACACAAGTTTTTAAAGCCCGGTGCAGAAGGCAAAAAGGCAGTTATCGTGATTACCTCCAACAGAGGTCTTGCCGGCGGTTACAACTCCAACGTGATTAAGTTAATCACCAGAGGAGAGCTGGCAGATGAGGATTTATGCATTTACGCAATTGGTAAAAAGGGAAAAGATGCCCTTTCTAAGCGTTACGAAATCAAAGCGGATTATTCCGATGTCATCGAAGAACCTGCTTACGCAGACGCCATGGCAATCAGCAAGGAAGTACTTACCGCGTTTGCAAATGGTGAAATCAGTGAAATTTATCTTGCCTATACTGCGTTTAAGAACACGGTGGTACATGTTCCTACCTTACTTCAGCTTTTACCCGTAGCGGTGGAAGAAAAAGAAGAAGGCAGTGAAACAGCAGAGGATAAAGCGCTGATGAATTTTGAGCCGGAAGACGATGAAGCACTGGATATGATTATACCTAAGTATGTTACCAGTTTGATTTACGGCGGTATGGTAGAATCCGTAGCAAGTGAAAACGGAGCCAGAATGCAGGCAATGGATTCCGCAACAAGTAATGCAGAAGAAATGATTGATCATTTAACACTCCAGTACAACAGAGCCCGTCAGGGTTCCATCACACAGGAGTTAACCGAAATTATAGCAGGAGCTAACGCAATTTCTTAATTGCAGTT
>JAFZDQ010000127.1 GCA_017561085.1 Lachnospiraceae bacterium | reverse complement strand
ATTCTCGTACGCCTTCTTCTGTCTCGTGTAATCCACCGGGCCAGATATACCTCATAACGTCCTCATCAGCCCAAAGGTTCTGTATATTCCTGATATCATCATGTGTTGATTCTTTAATAGTTATCATTTGCTCTCCAATCACTTATCAATACAAATTCTAATTTGTTTAATTGAATCAAGTCCATACAATTGAACTCCGTTCAATTGTCATCCCTCGCTCTAAAGAGCTCGGTCAATTCAAGTTTATCACTCGGTTTCACTGCCCAACGTTTTCGCAAATACCTGCTTCAACTCTTCACTCGGAACCTCATCTTTTAAAAAGATCTGCAACATTCCCTTAGGTGTCATTTTATAGTCCGATAACGCTTCCTGATACTCAGATAATGCTCTTGCCTCAACGTTAATATGGTCTTTAAACGGAATCAGTCTTATAAATGCCTCTCCCACATAATAGCTGGGAATTTTTGCCCACAATGTTTCATCCGGTTCTTCTGAAACACTGTCAAATATTAGTGTTCTCAACTTTTGAAACCGTTCTATCATCTCGCTTGGATATTTACTTATGTACTCTTTTACCTGTTCGTTCACTTTAACCCCTCACAAATTAACTCTATAATAATTCCGGTATTTAGCCATCATAAACATTATTTGTTTCTTTTCATACCCCAAATTTATCTTCGTGTTCCGTCATCATAAAATGTCCTTTTTAATGCGGCTTCCGTAGGGAAAATAGAAATTATCAAAATAACGACCTGAATTGTGCAAAGAATTCCTCCCACAACTCCAACTACATCCTCATTACTATGAAAGAAGGGAATCTGTATTAACACAGATGGCAGCAACATTATCCACCCCAATTTCCACCAAAGGCGTCCGCAATAGTCATGCGCAAATTTCCAAGTATCCATATTCTGCATAGAACGTTTTGTTCTATAACCATATACATAATTTATCTTTTGAGGGCAATGCTTCCACATCATTCGCCCTGCAATCATTAATAAAAAGGGAATTATTAAATTACATATAAACATAAACCACCAAAACCACATATCATCTATCTCCTCTAATGCAATGCTTCCTTCCACTATTTCCCTCTATAATCAGGAATACCCAATTCTTCTGCGGCCTCTGCAAAATACTTCTCTTCAATCTTCGGCCACGCAGCCTCTTTATCTACTTTTTGAGCCTTGGCCAGTGCAAGGCTTACCATCTGCGCAGAGTTGTCCACACCGGTCAACAAGATTTGAATATTGCTGTTGATAAACCAGGGGGCTTTATCAAGAAGTCCGTCGTTTTTGATATCTTCTACTACTTTTTTATTATCATAAGGTATTTTCAGAAATGTGGGACTCCACTTTGCTTTTCCGTCTTCCCAAACATCCTCTAAAATCATACATTGTGCAAATCCGCAGTCACTAATGGCAATCCCCACACAACCGGTGTTAAAGTAGGTTTTCCCTTCATACTGCATTTCTCCGGGAAAATGGGTATGGGCACAAAGCATATATTCAGTGTCTATTTTCTCAAGCCACGCCTTTGTGTTCCCTCCCGTAAGCTGCAGCAGTTCTCTGGCACTTTCCGGTGAACCGTGACAACAGGTGATTGCCGGGTAGTTTTCCTTTTCATATCGAAATGTAATGGGCAGGCTCTGAAAAAAGTCGAAATCTTTTTCCGTTAATTGCTCATAGGTAAATAACAAATTTCCGCTGGCAGAATTCCATAACCATCTTTCCTGCTCCCGGTTATTTGCAAGTGCCTCCCTTTGGGACAACATATATTCCTCACGGTTTCCTCTCAGGAACCGGCAAGGATGCTTTTCCCTAAAATCATACAAAAAGTCCATGGTCTCCCGGGCGTATGGCGTATCGGAAACATAATCCCCGAGAAACAAATACTCCTCACAGGAAACCGACTCCATATATGAGGTGCACGCCTTTAAGGCAACGATATTGCTATGTATATCCGAAATAACACCTATTTTCATCTTCTCACCTTGTTCTTTTCACCACCAGATATCCTTTCGGCTCCAATACCACAGAACCGTCTGTCTGCTCTCCGGAAATCATGTTTTCTCCACAAATATCCTTTAATGTAATTACCTCTTCTGACAGGTTCAAATAAAATTCAAACATGCTATCCTTGCCGTATCGTCTATGGTATTCAATTCCGGCCGGCAATAGCTTTGTCTCAACTTGTGCTTCCTTCAATAACTTTTCGAAGAATCCGTCCATCTGAGAAAGAGAGCATCTTGCCGCCTGATAATATGCTTTGCCCGGTCCGTATTTCTTACAGGTCAATGCCGGCATATCCTTATAAAAATCATCCGTATATCTACCCAAAACTTCTGCATCCGCAACTCGCAAAATCTCTGCATAATCCTTCACTTCCCATACGGTATCATCTTCGGTTATGCGGATTCCGTTCCGGTCACTGGGATACAAAGTATCGATTTCTTCACTAATTACACCAACAAGCTTGCTTAAGCCATCTCCCGGAAAACCGCCCTGATAGCACAAACAATTTTCGTTCACATAACCGGTTATATAAGTTACAAGCAGTATACCGCCTTTTTCTACAAAATCTGTCAGTTTTTGCGCGATATTATCCTTCAGCATAAAGAGCATCGGAACAATCACCAGCTTGTAATTATCCAGAGAGTCCTCTGTAGAAATAACATCCGGCTCAACACCAAACTCCATCAGTTTCACCCAATAGTCCCTGCAAACGGTGTCATACTTTTTGGTATTACGGCTAAATGCTCCCGCGCCGTCAATTGCCCACCAGTTATCCCATTCAAAAATAACGGCAGCCTCATTTTTCTTTAGAGAACCTTCCACCTCTGCCAGTTTCGAAAGAACCTCTCCCGTCTTGGCTACTTCTTTAAATATTCTCGTATCGTTCGTTCCGATGTGATCAATTAACGCACCGTGGAACTGTTCCGCAGCGCCCCTTGATTTCCGCATTTGAAAATATTGCACGGAATCAGAACCGCTGGCAATGGTCTGGACAGCAAATTGCTCGTGAACACCGGGCCGTTTCAACTTGTTATACTGCATCCAGTTTACCAGTCCGGGTGCACTTTCCATAAGTAAAAAGGGCTTATCCTTTTTCATTCCTTTCATAATGGCATTATCAAAAGCCGCCGAAAACATCGTATCTGCATAGCTTTCAAAATCATTATGAAAAGCCGGGTAACTGTCCCAGGATATGGCGTCTATCTTCTTAGCCAAAACCCTGTAATCTATTCCATAAAATCTACCCATAAAATTGGTCGTTATCGGAATATCCTTCTTGGGTGAGTACGCTCTTACCGCATCAATCTCCACCGACATATAATCCTCATAATTCCGTGTCGTGAATCTTTTCCATTCCAGGTTTAAGCCCATGATTGCTGTCTGTCCGTTATTATAGGGCGGCTCAATTTCTGAAAAATCTGAATATCGTGCACTCCAAAAGGTAGTCCACCACTCATGATTCAGTTCTTCGATATCATTATGAAAACGTCTTCTTAAATACTCTTGAAACTTACTTTTACATTTATCGCAATAGCATTCTCCTCCGAATTCATTGGAAATATGCCACATCAACAGTCCCGGATGATCACCTACTGCTTCCGCCAATTTTCGGATAATCAAGCTTACCTTTTCCCGATACAACTCTGATGACATACAATGGTTGTGTCTAAACCCATGTCTGTTGCGGTTTCCCATTCCGTCCACGCGCATTACTTCCGGATACTTATGGTCCAGCCAAACCGGTCTGGCTGCTGACGGTGTGGCAAGAATGGTAGATATTCCGTTTTGGTACAAATTATCCATAATCTGCACTAGCCAGTCAAAGTGGAATTCTCCTTCTTTCGGTTCGTACATTGCCCATGAAAATACGCCAAGCGTTGCTTCATTTATCCCCGCCTGTTTCATATATTCTATATCTTTTTCCAAGATATCCGGACGACTTAACCATTGTTCCGGATTGTAATCCCCGCCGTGTATCAGTTTATTAACCGGTTTCCCAAATACATATGAATTCATAGTAAGTTTCTCCTTCTACTAAAATGTCCCCATTAGAATCTTAATCATCATAAAAGCAATCGCGATAAATCCCAAAACAAGGAAATAAACTGCCACGATTGCGTTCTTTTTCCTCTTGCTTTTTTTAATAACTTGCATCGCAGCTTCTTCCGTCTCAAAGATATTAGGGTCGCCTTCCACAAATTCGCAAATCCTGTCTGTTCTTCTGCGTTCGCAAACATACCGGTTTCCGTTAACTTCCCGTATTTTCCAAGTACTTACTCTTTGACTACTTTCATTGATTGTGTACAAATACTCTCCTACTTGTTTCATTTTTTACCCTCCAGTCGTTTTGCTTTCAATTAATATTTATATCTCATATCCGTATAACGGTGTTCCTTATCCACAAATCCGAGTTTCTCATAAATCGGATGCCCTTCTTTCGTTGCACTTAAGTCCACTCTGCCAAGCCCCCGCTCCCGGCCATAGTCAATCAGGTTTTGAATCAGCTTGGTGCAAAGTCCTTTTCCCCTGTACGCCGGCTCAGTATATACACTCAAAGCCTCTCCGTATAGCCCATTTAACAAGATGGAATTAGCAGGCATCTCAATAATATGTAAATAAGCAACAGACACGATCCTTTCCCCGTCCCTTGCAACAAAAGCGATCAGTTCATCACCTAATTTACGATTAAAATAATCCGGCAGTTGCTTCTCCATACACGCCTTTTCATAAGCACTCACACCGCCAAAATCATCTATCATATATGCAATTCTTAAGTTTACCAACTGCTCTATATCCGCTTTGGTTGCTTCACCGAATACAATGTTCATCTTTTTCGCTCCTACATGTATATTTCTTAACTATCCGCTTTTTCTACTTCACCGGTGGTTTCCACGGCGGTGGCGACAAAAGAGTGGTTCTGCCGATATCCGGCAACACATCATAAATGGAACACCCCATCTTTTCCTCAAAGTACTCTTTATTTTTAAAGGTTACTTCCCAGCCCTGTATGTAGGTTTCCATGATGCCGTATCTGCGGGTTACATCCACAAATCTTTTTTCCAAAATAACAAAACCATAGTCAGTGGCAAGCGCATCACAAATCTGAATCAGCTTATCGTAATCATCCGCCTGATGATTCATGATGTACGCTTTGATGGTCTTTTCCTCTTCTGTATCCGGCTCATACTGAAACTCATCCTGCATCAAAGGATAAGAATGGGTCATACAAATGCGGGCCACCTCGTCCCAGCCTCTTTCCATGCAATACTTGTATCCTTCATATACATGCTTGGGAATATTAACGATGCCCACACGTCGGCCGATGTCATGTAACATGCCTACGATAAAAGCTTTATTTGCATCCATCCCCGGGATACGCTCTGCAATATTTCTTGCAGCAATTCCCACGTTCATGGAATGCGCCGTCCATGGGCCCGGATTTAATTCTCCTGCGATTTCCAGTTCTCTTTTTGCTTCTTCTATTGTTGGTAACATAATTTTTCCTTTACTTATTTTGAATAAACTAATTGCTTTAAATATACTTATTGCAATAAATAAACTTATTTACTTTCCTCGTCCTTATACACGCGGGAACCGGTTGCGCCTCTTTGTCCCTGATACTTACCATTGTAAGGATTTAAAGCGTCCTGGTCCATTTCCGCAAATACAAGCTGGCCCACTCTGCGGCCCGCTTTTAATTCAATGGCGCAGCGGTTGGCATTGAATAATTCCAGGGTAATTTCGCCTTTAAATCCGGGGTCTACCCAACCTGCATTCTGAATAAATAATCCCATACGACCTAAGGAACTTCTACCTTCCACAAAGGCCGTCAAATTGTTGGGAAGGGCAAAATATTCCATGGTAGTTGCCAGCACAAACTGTCCCGGAAGCAGCACATAGGTATCTGTCTGAATGGTTTTGTACTTGATTTCTTCCTCTAAATTAATGATGCCTGTAGAAGAATCTTCTACCACACTAAAGGTATCTCCCAAGCGCACATCCACACTGGCAGGTTGAATCTGCTGCTGTGTAATGGGCGAAATTTCAAGGGTTCCCTCTTCTAACATTTTCATAATGGTTTTGTCTGATAAAATCATTCCTGTATCCTCCTACACTTCTCATAAGATTTTTGCATACACTCCGTCAAAGTATCTGTAATTATTTCCTGATTTAAACTTTTCAGTCCCGCTTCGGTTGTTCCGCCTTTGGTCGTTATCCGCGCTACTATTTCCTCAAAAGAACAGTTTTCTTTCCGTGCCAAATCAATGACATTTTCAAATACCCGCAGGGTGATTTCCCTGCTTTGTTCTTCATTTGCTAACAATCCAGCCCCCGCCTTTTGATAGGCATCCAATAGGCTTGCCGCAAATGCAAGTCCGCTGGCAGCTGTCACGGTAATGGAGTCTAACTGTGCCTCACTCATCTCCGGCGCGTATCCCAGCCGTTTCAGAATCTGCAGCACTTCTTTCACTGTTTCATGATCTGTCCCATCATGCGTAATTCCCAGAATTCCGGTTCCGGTGGCAATCGCAATATTCGGCATCACTCTGATTATATCACACTCCGACGCATCCCTCAGCATTTCTTTGATTTCTTGCAGCGTAATGCCTGCCATAAAGCTTACTAAAACTTTTTCGCTCAAATTATATCCGCCGATTTCCGCAAGCACCTCCGGCGCATTCTTCGGCTCTACCACCAGAAAAATGGCATCAGATTTTTCAACCAATTCATTTTTACTTTCCGTTACATTAATCTGCCCAAAAGCTTCCTTGACTGCACTACGTGTTCTTTCACTTTTGGCATTGACTATGATAGTCTCCTGACTAATTCCTCCGTCCACAAGTCCCCTAACCAGGGCTTTGCCTAAGTTTCCGTATCCGATTACTCCAAGTTTCATTTCTTTCCCCCGCTACTGTTCATCCGGCTTCTGCCCGTCATGCGCAAGCCACTTACACTTCGTCATCTCCATATTGGTAAATGTGGCTTTAAAGGATGACTCCTCCGGACTGCACGCATAAATACCGAATTGAATGGTTTCTTTGCCGTTCCACATATGGCAAATCCGCATCTGACTGAAATGCTCTCCGTCCGCAGAGCACTCTATACAGTAGTCGTCCTCTCTTCTGCTGAACCGATACCACATAGATTTAACAGCGGCATCAATTTCCGTGGTTGCCCAATCAGAATAACCATTGTTGGTCACCACACTTCCTAAATGCTGGAACTGCTCATTTTCATATTCAATCGAACCTTTCAACCAATTGTCACTATCCAAATACATAACAACACCGCATTGGTCGAACCGATGCTTGCTTTCAAATTCTGTTTTCACCACAAAAGAAAAGAACTTTTCATCAGTCGTCATCTGCAATACAGGCGCATTATCGTTCCGAAAATGGTAGTAGGTTCTCTGCCACAAATCGGTAAAAGGCTTGGTGATTATTTCAATTTTCTCTTCTGTAATCAGGTAGATTTCCGGCTCTCTTGTCCATGCCAGTTTATTTACATCAAATTTCATTTTCTATCCTTCCCTGTTCTCCATAAATCAAAAAATCTGTATCGGTTCCTCTACGCGTATACAGACTAAAACACATTGCATTTCCTGCAAAGATATGCTATTCTTTTCTTAGAAGGTGGTACTTAGCGGTACCCCTTGTGATATACTAAGCAAAATAACCGCCTAGATAGTCAGTCCGGGGCGGTTATTTTTTGTCTTTATGACTTATCTGATAAATCAGACCTACTAACGCTACTACTAGCAATCCTATTTGTATAAGATCTTCATATGTAACATACATAGGCATCTCCCCCTTTCTCAAGGGGCCGCCGTTCCCACTATTTTATTATAGCATATTTTTATGTTAAAGTCCACCAAAAAACAGAACATTTGTTCCATTTTATCATTGTCAAACATTGATTCGTAAAATCCTTAAACGTAGCAACTTCAGATAATAATCCTTCTGTTAACTTTTTACTCGTCTGTAAAGCAAGTTCGTACTGCTCTTTTGAAATATCTCCAGCTGCCAACGCCTCATCCAGTTCATCTCTGTCATCAACCACTATGGTTCCGTCAGGATATACCACCAAATCCAAATACAAATCATCAAAGCGAGGAACTCCGTCTGCATCAACGCTCTGAGATGCTATCATATCTATGTACCACAAAAGGACTTCATCTTTTTCATTCATCATTGCAGTGATACAATACCAATCATTCTTTGGCAAAATAGATAACCACTTTAGCCCTTTATCACAAACTACAATATCCTCACCATTGAATTTCCAAATCTGCGGCTGACTCACTTCATGAATTTCTATCAGGCCCACATAACCGGTAAAAATATCTGAGTCTATTTGTTTTCCCAACAAATCCTTGGAAAGAATACACTTCCACTCGTCATAGGATAATCTGCTACTTTTCATTGGCATCCTCCAAACTACTTTTTACTTCATACAAAATTTTCTCTGCAACTTGCTCCGGCGTCATATTGGTTGTTTCTATAAATCGATACTCGTATTTATCATAAAAAGAAAATGTCATTTCCATCCCTCTTTTTATGCGGGATTCTTCTCTTCCATCTGCATACGCTCGTCTGATATTCTCTTCTTTTGTACACTTTAAAATATAGATATTTTCCTCAAATACAACACCATCCGATTTTAATCTCTTAATTACGGTATCATACATTGCTTTTCTTTCTCCATGCCACGCATAAGGAAACACCACAATATCGATTTCATCACATATCAAATAATTACGTAATAAACAATATATATTATTAATCACTGTTTCTTTCGTCTTTTCAGTGAGTAAAAATGGATTCATTACCCGACACCAATCAGCATCAACATATGCTATTTTCATGGTTTGCACAATCATACTTTTGGCTGTGGTTGTTTTCCCCACTCCGTTCGGTCCAACAATCGTAATCAGCTGTTTCATTCCTAAAAATTCTCCCCTTAATATAAAAAATCTGTATCGGTTCCTCTACGCGTATACAGACTCAAAACACATTGCATTTCCTGCAAAGATATGCTATTCTTTTCTTGGAAGGTGGTACTTAGCGGTACCCCTTGCTGATATTTTGGATGAAAAATAATCCGCCCAAAGTTCTCAGGCTTGGGGCGGATTATTTTTTGTCTTTATATCAACCACCGCTCTTACCTATTCGCATATCTTTCGTCTGTATTTTTATATCTCAAAATCCGGAATCACTCCGTTTTTAACACATCTTACGATATTGAGTGCTTCGCCCCGTGCGCGCTCCGTTCCCTTCGGGGTGTTCATCCAATTGTCCCTACAAGTATTGTCATCATCTGCCGGGCAAGGAATTACTTCAATATGCGCCGGAAACAAATAGCCGGCCAGTGCAAGGCTCCTTCTCATGTGATAAGTAGCCGTCACCAAAAGCACCTTATTCACACGGTTCAGCCAAAACGCGCGTTGTAATTCCAGCAGGGCACAAAGAATATTTTCTACCGTATTTTTTGAATTATTTTCTAAAATAATATCTTCTTTAGGTATGCCCAGTTCCAGCGCTCTTTGGTACATTTTTTCGGCTTCTGTCATATCTTCTCCCGGGAAATCTCTCAGCGCACCGCCGCACAACATGATTTTGTCCGCACGACCGCTCCGATATGCCTCCACAGCTACCGGCACCCTGTATTTCGGCGCCTTAATACTGCCCAAAACAATGATACAATCTGCCTTTTCTCCTGTATCCGCAATCCCTTCATAAAGCAGTCTGTCGACTACTTCATCCGTTAAATTTTCTTCCGTAATTTCAGATACCCACATATTATTTCTCCCTGAGATTTACTAAATCCCTCCAAAGTTCCTTAACCATCTTACTTCTTACAAATCGTATTACACAAAACGATTATCAAAACGATATCCACTACCACCATAGCCAAGAAAACATAGGCAAAGTATGCCGGAAGCACATGGTCAAACAAAGCCATTACCAAAATAATTAACGTAATTGGAACAAAGCCAATTCCCACAGTTCGGGACAGTTTCTTCGCGTCGTATTTTTCCTGTTCTTCTTTGGAAGCCGTATTATATCCCGCAATTAGATTGGCACCTTTTCCTGTCAAAAGCACAATCGTTATGATGGCAAAAATCACGAACACTGCATACATAATCCATTCAGGACCGTTGGAAATATCCGCCAGCGTCTGCCCGCTCATAAATATGTCCTCCTTTTCGCAATTTAATTATTTCACTAATTGAGTTGCGCATCCCACAATTCATAAGCTTTTTCCCATGTTTGCACGCTGTAGGGCCGCTGTATATCACCAATTTGAGTCGCATATTCTTCCACAAACTGTAAAAAGAATGTCAAATGCTCTCTGCTTGTCCGCAGTTCCTTCATAATCACCTTGCACCAGACATTTGCTTTTTCAAACTGAGTACTTTGCATAATTGCGCTAAAATACTCTTCCTTATCAACCGGTACACGGATTTCTTCAATCTGTATGTTCCCCTCGTCTGATAAGTTCAAAATAGTATAAGGCATTCCCTCTTTGATGCAATCTAACGGAAGTCCACAGGATCCGGGATTAATCAATATTTTCTTTCCATCCGTCGATTGATAGCGCCACTGGATATGGGTATGCCCGAAAATATAAATTCCTTCCGCCAAATTGCCAAATACATCTTCGAACTCTTTACAATTATTCAAATAGTCATGAATATCTTCTCTAAATTGCTCCCGGCTGACAAACGCATTGTTATATCTTTCTGCTACAATATTTGCTCCCCATGACGCATGCTCACACTTCCCTATAAATTCATCCGAAGAATGAGCAATATGTACCGGAACATTGTTTACAACTAAATCAATCTTTGTCGGCAAAGCCAATAAATACTCCAAATTGTCAAAAGAAATGTTTTGATAACACCAATAGGAAATCTGCATTTGTCCGTCGGTCCAGGCACTTTGGTCTTTTCCTATGAGGTTCTCTAAATACCTTTCTTCATTTCCCCTGATGATATGCGCATTTTCTAAATTTCTAATCCGGGTAATGCAAGCATCCGGAAAAGGATTGCTAAGGCAATAATCCCCAACGATAATATAGCCGCCTACGCCTCGCGCTTGAGCATCCTCTAATACCGAATTTAACGCAAGAAAATTCCCGTGAATATCTGATATAATTGCGTATTTCATTCTTTTCTCCAATTTTCTATTTTAATTCATCCATAAACTTTTTTAGAATTTCTTCCCTGTCCCGGGCAGTTTCAAAGTACGGCAAATCAAACCTGTCGCATTGTTCTTTCAGCATTTTGCTCAAATTCACAATGTCCACACAGTCATTAAAATTTCTTTCATCGGAATGAAAATAAGTATAGTCATCCGGGGTATCAAATTCTTTCAAAATCTGAAAACGTTGTTCAGCCGTAACATCCGAAGTAATAAAATAATAAATATCACAAATATCCGCATTAATATATTTCACATAATCTTCCGGCAACAACTGAAAAATATCGATTACCATCCCATAGTCACATTCTTCGTACTCCCCACTGTCCATCATGGCTTTGATAAAAGGTCCCATCTTGGAACTGATAAATTTCAGATTCTCCCGCGAGTCTCCTTCTGCACCTGTGTCTATTCCGGTTTCGGGAAATGTCTTTTCAATCCCCGCAATTACGGAATCCATACTGATATGCTGATAGCCAAGTTGATGGGCTATTTTTTGTGCAACCGTGCTTTTTCCGGCACGGGGCACCCCTGCAATTATGATATGTTTTTTCATGAATACTCCCTTACTTCTTATCCGCGCGCGCTTTGCCCTTGAATTCCTTTTCTACATAAGCATGCTCTGTAATCCCCACAAGCTTCTGCCCTTCAAAATCCATCTCTACCACATAGGGCATCCAGTCAATAATCCGCAAAAAATCCGCGCAGCCAAAGTCCGGATTATAGTAATTCATAATAGAACTCAGGGCTGTTCCGTGGGTTCCGATTACGATGTTTTTTCCTTCCTTTTGCGTTAAAATTTCCTGCAGGGCTTCCACATTACGGGCACGGACCATAGCAATGGATTCGCCGCCTTCTTCGTGAAAATCATGGTCTGCCCAACGCATTTGGAACATGCCGTGATTATTGCCATCCTTGCCCTTTTCACGCTCACGGAATCTTTCATCGGTTTGGATCGGCATTTGATAATATTCTGCGGTCTCCCCAATAGTGTCCATGCTTCTTTTATAAGGACTGCAATAAAAACAGTCGATTTCTTTGTCTTTTAAGGTCTCAAGCACAATCTTAGAATCTGCCTGTCCTTCCGCGGTCAGCGGCCGGGTACGGTCATCATCATGGGCAAATTCAGGCTGCGCATGTCTTACAAAATATACCTTTGTCATAACCTCTCCTATTCATAATCCGGCTTTACAAATACATTTTCATTGTTCCGGATTTCTTTGTCGTAAACCTGTTCCATCCAGTCATCGGGCTGAACATCCTCAATCGCAACAGATACAACTCCGGGCTTCGCGCCCAGTTCTTCTACGACACAAGCCGCTATCTTTTTCGCCAGATTTTCCTTGATTTCGTTACTTCTTCCGGGATACATCTTAACTACTACATGTGGCATACTATTTCCTCCGTTTCCTTATGGATAATTTTTCATTTTTTCCTGCATATAAGGATTATCGCTTGTGGCATCAAATCCAATCGGCAGGTACTCTTCGCTAATGTATTTCTTGTAATCCAAGTCCATAAAATAATTACAAAAGATAATTTCTACATAAATGATGGTGCCTTCCTTATCTGTCAGCGCATACACAAATCCCTGATAAGAATCTGACATCATGGCTACCAGCTCATATTTTTCATCAAATCCCCGGGCGCCATAATAACCGATATAATCCATTTGTGGATATGACTTTAATCGGGCAATCTCCGCTTCATATGCTGCTTCATCATACTCCACCACCAAATAACTTAAATACTGTGCATCAAAAGGGTTGTAATAAACCATTTTGTAATCCTGCACGTTCATATCATCCGTGATTTCTTCCGGAAAAATCACCTCACTCATGCCCCATTTCAGGGCATATTCAGGCAGTGCATTTTCACCGATATAATCCTGATATTTGCTGATGTCAGTGTTTACTTCCACCTTGGCTGTTACGGAACTAAGGACCAAAAGGCCCATTACAATTACGCCTCGCAGCATCCACAAAAGAATCGCTAAAAACACGACAATTCCACCGATTATCAGCGCCTTTTTCGTTCCCTTTTTCTTTTTGTTTTCCACTTTTACACTCCCAGTATTGTATTCATTCGTGCACTTCTGCGTAATCCAACATAACTTATGTAAGAATCAGGTCCATACCCGGACCGGCATTTTCATTGGGCCGCACGCAAAATCCGAACTTCTCATAAAATGCCTCTTTTCCCTTGGCCGCTATTAAGACGATTTTTATTCTCCAGCCTTCCCGTAATTGCGACTTGAGGAACGCTATGTTTTCTTCTACCATATAGGTGCCGATCCCCTGCCTCTGATACTCCGGCATGACCATAACGTCTGCCAGATAAGCGGTGGCGCCCCGGTCCCAAATCAGTCTGGCGGCACCGGCTATCTTTTCACCATCATAGCAACTGATCACAAAGGCAGAATTTTTCAAGCTCTGAGCCGCCTGGTCCTCACATAATCTGCCCCAGCCTACCGCGTCACGGAGGGCGTTATAATCCTCTACGCTAATCCGTTGTTTATACGTTAAATTCATCTCTGCTCCTAGTTAAAAAATTATTCATCAAATGGATTCTCAATATGCCAAAGGTTAGATGTATCGCCTTCGTACAATTCCCAATCCGTGTCGGAAGTTTCGATGTACCAGTCGTCACCTTCGCATTCCATCCAGCCGTAGTAACTGTCGCTGGCAATATCATCATACCAATACTGCCACAGGTTCGGGCTGACGTCGGTGTTGTACCACAAATAGCAGTTACTGTCATAGTCATAATAAGACTGTGCACCATAATCCCAGGTAAGATGTTTTTCATATTCATCTATCGAAGTACAAATGCGGTACGTATTGGGTGAAACCTCATCCAGATAAAGGTCCGTTCCGTAAATTTCCAGATTGGTCTCCACTTCTTCTAACTGCACCGGTTCGGAAGCATTATAATCGTAATCATCATAAACACTCTGCATAGATTTCGTTATTGTCATATACATGATAACCATAATGATAATGGGCGAAAACATCGCAAACCCAAAAGTAATCAGAAGCTTCTTCAGTAAACGTTTTCCATCACTCTTTGCATTGTTAGCAGTGCTTCTGTAAGAATCACTATAGTAAGTATTGGTATTTCCCACATTCAGGATTTCATCAATAAAGACAGGAGTCTTTTTCATCTCAGCGCCACAGTTTTTACAAGAAGGATAAAAACCTTCCTTCCAATTAGCTTCTAACTCTGTTCCGCAGTACTCACACTCATAGTGGGCTTCATAGGAACCGTCAGGCTTCTTAAAAGCTACAGTGTCTGCGCCATAGTATTTACCGTTTTCATCATAATAACCCTTATTATAAGTTACGCCTGTCGCCTCATCCATCCAGGACTCATTGACGTACATATAGTCATGGTTTTTACATCTCAGCAAAATAGACTTGGTCTTAACGTGAGAGGGCATACCTGTAGGTTGGTTTCTTCTGGTTCTCTTGGGGGTATATGTAGATGTAGTTCTGCTGCCGCTGCTTCTGTAAGAAGATCCTGAACTGCGGTAAGAGCTATGAGACGAACTGCTCCTTCTGCTTGATGAACTGCTTCTGCTACGGGAACTGCTGCGTGAACTACTCCTTGATCGTGAACTCCTTGAACTTGAACTTCTTCTGCTGGGTGGCATAATCTTTTCCTCCTTCGTTTACTCCTATTTCAAATGTATCATGACCACTTCCGGTCTGTTATTAATCCTTACCGGAATAACACTGTTTCCAATTCCTCTGCTTACTATCATGGTCGTATTATTCTCGGTGTATTCTCCGGCATCATACTTCGGGAAAAAGCCCTGTCCCGGAGCCACTACTCCTCCCACGAAAGGAAGTCTGACCTGTCCGCCATGGGCATGTCCACTAAGCACCAGGTCAACATTTTCAGACGCATAAGCACCGAAATCTTCCGGTCTGTGTGCAAGTAAGATACAAAAATCTTCTGACAGATTCATTTCTTTCAGCTTCGCTTGCGGCTTGTTTCCAGGTATGTATGATTTACCGCTTGTATCAGCTGATTCCTTTGAAATTGACGCCCTGCCTATGTAATCGGAATCATCCAGACCGGCAATCTGAATGGTTTCACCGTTCTTTTCAATTTCTACTACGCTGTTATGGAGAATCGTCACACCTGCGTCTTTTAATTTTGCTTCCAATTCCTGATACGTTTCAGGAACCCAAGATTCATGGTTTCCCGTCACAAAATAAATGGGCGCGGTTCCGGCAAGCTGTCGAACCAGACTTTCTGCCACTTCTACCTTCGGTTTGCCGGAGTCTATCAAGTCCCCGGTAATGGCAATTAAATCCGGTTCTTCCTTTTCAATCGTTGCAATTAATCGGCGATTTTCTTTTCCGAAGCAAGCATTGTGAAGGTCGGAAATCACAGCTATTTTATAACCTGTAAATGCCGCAGGAATTCTGTCGTTTACAACAGTATAGTTCGTGACACCTATCGTACTATTTCCCCGGATTATCCATATCAGAAGCAGGGCAGATATGATTACTTTGATTGCTCGACGGTAACTCTTTTTCAATCGTATTCCTCGCTTTTTCTTCCTCTAACTTTCCATAAAATTAGGTATCAATTCTATTTAGTGCATGGATATTTTTGTTCCTATATACCAAATCTTCTCTATCATCAAATCCGATATTTCCCCAGAAACCATTTCCCAACTCATTTTTCCTAAAAGCAACCAGCGCCACTTTGTTGATGCCTTCTTCATCTAAAGCTGACATCGCGGCATCTACTAGTTTCTTGGCTATTCCCTGATTTCTGTAATTGGGCAACACCGCGGTATGATAAATATATCCTCTTCTCCCATCATGTCCAGCGATAATTACTCCGATAATTCCATCGTCACTTTCTGCCACAAAGCTGGTTGTGGGATTACGCTTCAAATACTTTTCAATCCCTTCTCTGCTGTCATCAGTCGTATTTAAGCCCATTCCCGGCGTGTTAATCCACAAGTTATATACGCCGTCGTAATCGTTTATTGTCATTACTCTAATCTTCATTACTCTTTACCTCTATAAATTGGGATTCTTCGTTCCGTCAAACTGATATTTCACTTTTAGGCAGTGGCAGGATTTTCACGGTCACAATGCCTAATTCAAGACCTTTCACAACTACTTTTTAGGCAATAGCAACACTTTTTAGCTTCTACTGCCTAATTTTTGACTTTTCATCGCTTATTTTAGGCAACAGCAACACTTTTAGACTTCCACTGCCTAATTTTTGACTTTTCATCGCTTATTTTAGGCAACAGCAGCACTTTTAGACTTCCACTGCCTAAAAGAGGAAATGAAACTCGGCATATGCGTCAATTCAAGTCTTCAACTTTCTTCTTTCCTTTGTAAACTATCTTTCAATAATCAGCATTAACTTATCAAATATTTCTTCCGCACGATAGGACGCAGGAGACTTATCATTAAAAAGTCCTCCAAAAATAAGTTCTTTTGCTGCTATGACACCTTTTTTGTTAAATACAGAAAAATCATCCATCATCCTATCACAACGCTCTTTATCTGTATTGTATAACAGTTCTTTCAGTGCTTGAAAGCCGCGTTGGACATCACCATATTCTTGCGGCATCCATGTTATATTTATATTTTTATTTCTAAGAAATTCGCTATGCTCAATGAGATGCATTGCACCTCCGTGAGCATCTTTGGCTCCGATTACTATATTTCTGATTCCCCCCATTACCATGGTTCCCATACACATAGGACATGGTTCTAATGCGGTATATAATGTATAACTTTTCACATAGGGATATTTATTGATATCCAAGTTACGAATCGCCTCTACCTCGGCATGGGATACCCTGGGATTTGGAATACCTTTTTCACCAATTTTATTTCTTCCTTCTGAAATGATAGTTCCGTCATCCGAAACGATCAGAGCCGCAATCGCTTTACTTCCCTCACATAACGAAATCCACTCCAAGTCAAATATTCTTTTCCAATAGGTATCAAGTTCCTGATAGCGCATATGTTCCCTCCACAACTTCAAGTTTATTCCCGCAATTCACAAAACGGAATAAATGCCTGAGGCGGGCAAGTCCTCTTGCCGATTATTTTTTCCATCTCGATTATATTGTACCATCTGCCAAACTTGCTTCCGCACTCATGGTATCTGGCGACCACCTGATAGCCCATGGCTTCGTGAAAGTGCTCACTGTTATGGGTCAGATATTCATCTTCTTTGACCGGGTCGGCTACGCCTGCATAGACATTGATTACATTCTGCTTTGCCAATATCGTTTCAAGTTCCGCATAAAGCTGCTTTCCGATTCCCAATCTGTGATACTGCCTGTCAACATAAACAGAGGTAGATGCACTCCACGCATAGGAAGCCCTCGTCCTGAATCTGCCTGCGTAAATATATCCCACAATTCTTCCGTCAATTAACGCCACCAAATAAGGATAATTTTTGAGTGTTTCTCTTATTCTGCCTGTGAATTCTTCTAATGTGGGAACATCATGTTCAAACGTAATTGCTGTGTTCTTCACATAATACGCATATATCTTTAATAAATCTTCCGCGTCTTCTTCGCGTGCAATTCTGATTTTGATTTCCATTTTTCTCATCCTTTCTTCACTCCGGTAAGGAAACATAAAACCGGAATTCTGATACTGATTTCACAACACACAAAGGTCATCAAATACGCCAATAACACCGTGCCCGCAAACAAAATAAATGTTTGATTACCAACGATTCCATACAATAAATACTGGATTACGACTACCCATATAAAATGATAAGTAAAAAAGAGAAAAGACCTCTTCTTCATATATTCCGATACCGGTCCGTGAAAGTTCAAATATCGTTTCGCTAAGCCGATTAGCGCTAAAACCATCACCCATTCGGACAGGTACTTCGCCACATCATTTAACAATTCATATGTTCCGTCCGCCCAAAGGAAAAGATACACATTTAAAACTGCTGCCGCCAAGCCGAAGCTTATCCATATTCCGGCATATTTTTCTAATTTACTTATGATTCGGTCATCTGAAAATACCAGATAGCCCAACAGGAAAAGATACAGATATTCAGCAAAACTTTTACCACCTATGGATAACAAATCACTTAGAATCGGCAGGGGCAGACCTAACATAAAAATCGGCCACAAGGAAACGCTTTTCTCCGGTTTTTCATCGGCTTTTCTATTCACTTTTTCATCTGCGTTTACCGCTCTGTTTTTCAGTAGTGACAATCCTACAACACTCAGAATCGAAATTACAAACAGATATAACACGAACCAAAACTGTCCTACCGAAAAGCCGCCGTCCGCACCTGTTAAATCCGTAAACTTCGTAAAAAACACACCATAATGCTTCAAAAACCCTCCATTATAGGAGTAATGAAACTTATCCGCTAAATAGGCCATCACCGGCGTCAAAACAAGCGTTCCGTACAAAAACGGAATCAAAAGCCTGCGCACTCTTTCTGCCAGATATTCTTTTGTCGTTCTTTTTTGCAGGGCATACTTCGTACCAATTCCCGCCAGCACAAACAAAAGCGGCATAAAAAAGGGACTAAAAAACACGATAAAGCTACTAATCACCCTGTTTCCTTCAAAGAAAATATAATTGGGCTCGCCCCATGTATTCCATGCCTGCGCCGTATGATACGGTATCAGTATCAGAAGTATGAGCCATCTTAAATTATCTATGTAATGCTTCCGCATAAAACCACCTTTTTAGTAGATTCCATCCGTGACTCTGATGGATGATACCTTTCTGTTCATGAAATTCCCATCGTATACAATATTAATCCTGTAACTGTTGAAATTAACCTTTGCTTTATATTCTGCTGCCGATCCACCGATTCCCTTCGGTGTTCCTCTTCCCCAAATGGCTTCTACGTCCTTTTCACTCATTCCGCTTTTTACGCCATTAGGCAACTTTATTTTGGGACCGTTTTCATTCTCGACACTAATAGCTATAAGTTCGCATTCCGTCGCCGGTCTGTCCGCATCTCCCCGGTTTTCAAGGGTAAGTGTGATTTCTTTTCCTTCTGCATTTTTCACGACATAAGTAGCTGAATTTTTAATCGCCTTCTCTGTTGCCTGCAATGTCTTTATCTCTTCACCTGCATCAATGTGATACCCCAGCGCTTCTATGTCAGTATAAGTTCCCGGCAGTCTAAGTTTTTCACCATCTATCTCTACAACATATCCTCTTGCCTGTGTGGCAGTCATACTAATTCCCAACAAAATCATAACTGCGCCAAAAATAGCATAAATCACACCGCTAATTTTTTGATTTGCATAATAAAGGTCAGTAGGTTCTCCTCCCTTCAGGTACCACCGTCTGGCTAAAGAAATATTCCACATAAACTTGGGATACTTAAATATCCAAATTCCAAATGCAATCATTCCTAATCCAAATACCACTAATAATCCGTAAGTCGCTCCCATTTCAGCCTCCGCTCACCTACACGTCAAATCTATTTATTTTGCATACTCTCTAAACTGTGCGATTCCGTATTCCGCTATTTCCAAATCCTCTTCGGATGTAGCGCCGCTAAACGCAAAGGCCAGTTTATATCCGTCACACTGTGCGTACGCACCGCCTACAAAACCAAGTTCGCCCATAATTTTTTCTCTGTCCGGGTTTCCGCTATTAGCCAGGGATGCAATCACTTCTCCTGCCTTAGACCATGCGATAGCTACCAGATTCCATCCTTCTTTCAAATTGTAAGGTGTTTCAACTACCTTCATCTCGCCAATCCAGTCAACTGCACTCGCATCATCCAAAAAACAAGCTACGCCCACACCTTGCACCTTCATTTCAAGAGCTTTCTTTTCCATGTCATCCAGTACCTGAACCAATAAGTTTCTTGCTACATTCTTTTCCATTTTTTCATCCTCCGCTGAATATTTTATTTTCAACCACATAAAAAGACTGATATTTCCGCACTTTTCCACAGAAACCATCAGCCTAAACTCTCTGTATTACTGATAGTTTCCCCGGTCCTAACACTAATTCCAGAAATCCGTTTTACCTTCTAATCCAATTGTTGATGCCTTAAATACAGGGTCTTTGCCTTCTTTTCTCTGCTTACAATAATCATTCAGAGTATTGATTGCAATTTTTCCTAAAATCACGATTACGGGTAAGTTCAAAATCGCCATTACACCCATTAACACGTCACCGAGATTCCAAACCAAATCAAAGTCAAGTAACGCGCCAACGAGGACAACTGCGCTGGCTGCTACTCTGAAAACGGTAAGGGTTCTTTTGCTGACCGGATGATTGGCAATATAATTCAGGCAGCCTTCACAGTAAAAAAGATTTCCGAGTAATGTTGTAAACGCAAACAGAAGTAACGCTATCGTCACAAAATAATAACCGAAATTACCAAAGGTTTGGGCAAGTGACGCCTGTACAAAAGGAGCCCCTGTCAGTTCTTCGGAAGGTGTAATACCGCTGCACAGACACATCATGGCTGTGGCTGTACAAACCAAAAGTGTATCAATAAAAACGCTGAGCATCTGCACAAGTCCCTGCTTAGCGGGATGGGAAACATCCGCAGCTGCCGAAGCATTGGGTGCAGAACCCACACCGGCTTCATTGGAATAAAGACCGCGTTTAATTCCCTGCATTAATGCAGAGCCTGCAAAACCGCCAAAAATTGCCCGGAAGTCAAATGCTGATACGAAAATATTTTTAAATACCATGGGAATCATCTCAAAGTTAAGTACCATGGTCAAAAGTGCCATTGCGATATAGGTAATTCCCATCACCGGTACCATAACACCGGTAATTTTCACAATTCGTTTTCCGCCGCCCAGCACACAAAAGCCAACAAGAATTGCCAGAATCGTTCCGCAAATCAAAGGTACCTTTGAAGTAGCCGGATCTCCGTAAAAACCATAGCCGGATAAACTGGTAATCAGGTTGTAGGAACACAGCATATTAAATCCGATGGCATAGGTCGCAATCAGTGCAACGGCAAAGATAATACCGCCCCAGCGCTTCTTTAATGCAGCTTCAATATAGTAAGCGGGACCGCCATAGCTTCCGCCGTCTTTGTCACGTTTTTTAAAAATCTGTGCCAAGGTACTTTCCACAAATGCAGATGCCGCACCTACAATAGCAATTACCCACATCCAGAACACGGCGCCGTAGCCGCCGATGGCAATGGCATTGGCCACACCTACGATATTACCGGTTCCCACACGGCTGGCTGTAGATACCATTAACGCCTGAAAAGCGGAAACAGCATTTTTATCCGATTTCTTTTCTCCTACAAGACGGATGGATTCTCCCAGCATTCTCATCTGGACAAAGCCTGTCCGGAATGTAAAATACAAACCAACTGCAAGTAATAAAACAATAAGTAAATAACTGTACATAAAATTATTGACGGATTCGATAAGTTTAGAAATGATGTCGTACATAATAAGCCTGCTTTCTTTTCTTTTTTCTCCAATTATTTTGTCCGTTTTTTTAGATAAAACACTTGTTATATCATACTATATAATAAGGGTTTTGGCTATTTATTATTTGTGGTGAGTAAGATTATTTATTCACAAAAAAATATCTAAAATTTCTATTAAATCTCCTTGCTTTTGCTTGTTTTTAGAACATCTGTTTGTTATGATAATTTTAGTGCTACCATAACGGTAGGCGGTTAGTCTTCTTTCAGAGGACTGTGACCTCTGTTTACATAGAAATTCGCTTGCGAAAATCTTAAATATGGAGGTATTGCTTATGCTAACCATCGAAGGCTTGATTGCAATTATCAGCTTATGCCTGACTTGTTTCAGTCTTGGCTATTCGCTTGGTCGTAATAGCAAGACACAAAAATAACCGCCCTGTCCTGCGAAAACATAGCGGTTATTTTTAATCGTTATACCGGGCTAACCGTCTATCGGTAGCACCTTTTCTATAAATATAGTAACACCGCTATCGCTTTATGTCAAATATATATCTACTCTCATTTTGCTTTACATGACATCCTATTTACATCCAGTCGAAACACTGCCGTCTCTCTCAACAACTCCTCTGAATATTTCCATTCAGCGTGTTGTGTAGTTTGTTTCATCAAAGCATTCAGACCCAGTATTTTTTCTTCTTTTTCTAATATGAGGCTAAGTCTTCCTGTTCCTATTACACTTTGAAAATGCGCAGAATAATCACAAGCCGCTTCGCCGGTCATCAAACTGAATTTTCCATCAATTTCAAAACCTACTGAAGGATTTAATTTTGCCAACTCATACTTTCTTCCTGCTTTTGCACCATGAAAATAGAAAACGTAATTCTCATTTTCTAATAAGTATCCATAATTTACCGGTACGATGTAAATATCACCGCCATCATTAAAAGCAATTCGAAGTATCTGTTCTCCTGCAATAAATTCCTCTATCATTCTTTTATCCGTTATTTCCCGGTCACATCTTCTCATATTTTCACCTCCTGCGATTATTCCTCCAAACAATAAATCATCACCGCCTGCTGCACCTCAAGCAGACATTTCTTAAACCCATATCCCACGAAAAACGCGGAATCTATGGCATCCGCCGATACTTCCTCGCCACGATAAAACGGCGGGCAGGGATTTAATACCGCTCCGGGATTTGCCTGTTCCATTACTGCTTTCGTAATCTGAAATTCTTGAAAATCAGATAACACCGAAGCAGGCAGTGAATCCGTGCAGATAATATCTTTTCCTCTGACCGCCGTTTCCATATCATGGTAAACTTCTATTCCGTCCATTTCATAGCCTGCAGGACAACATTGCGACAACGCAAAACCAAGTACCTTTGCCGCTTCCTGCCATGCAAGACCGATGTTACATTTCCTGCCGCAAAACAGATACTTATCTTTCAAAAAATCCGTCCGCAGCTTGGAAAGCGCGTACAAATCACCCAGCATCTCGCAAGGATGATTTACATCCGTCATGGCATTTATCAGAGGAACCTTTAAATATTCCGCCATCTTATCAAGCACACCGATATCTTTATGTCTGACAATCACCAGGTCTGCCCAGTTATTTAAATAACCGCAGACATCCTTTAAATCTTCCTTTTTATCCAGGGTTTCCGTGGGGAATAAGATGACTTGTCCGTCCAAAAGATAAATTCCTTTTTCAAAGGAAACTCTGGTTCGGATGCTTGACGCAGGGAAAAACATGACTACGCTTTTTCTTCGCAGAAAACCGGTATGCTTTCCATTATTCAGTTCGTCTGCAATTTGGAAAATCCGGCGGATATCTTCTGCCGTAAAATCCGTAAGTCTGATCAAGTTTTTCATCATTATCACCTGTTCCTTCGTCCTTTCTGAAGATTTCTGTCGTTCATTTTGAAATTCTGTTCTACTTATTATAATTAATAATATTCTCTTTATTTAATGTAAAATCGTAGTAATTAAGGTCTTCTCTCCTGGTCCATCCAAGGCCCTTCCAGAACGCATTTCCGATGTCATTCTGGGTAAAAGCAATCAGGGAAACCTTACTGATTTTTTCTTTTTCCAGCTCCTCCATGCAGTACACAACCATGCTCTTACCGATGCCGCGCTTGCGGTAGTCCTCATGCACGCACACATGATAAAGACAACCTCTTCGACCGTCATGTCCGCAAAGAATGCTTCCTACGATTTTACCATCCTCCACAGCAACTACGCTGGTTGTGGGATTTCTCCTGATAAAGCGCTCCACACCTTCTTTCGCATCATCAATGCTTCTGATTGCAAAGCCCTTGATGGTCATCCAAAGCTCGTATACACCTTCATAATCTTCTATGGTCATTGTCCTGATTGTCATAATTTACCTCTTTTGTTTTCCATTTCTTTTTTCAACTTTTTACAGTCGCAATTTCCCTGCGTATTCCCTCCGGGAATTAGTCCTCGCCCACCAGCTGCACCACACGGTAATCATGCTTTGCATAGGGCAGGAATTTTTCTATAATATCCTGCGTCTTTATTTTCAGACTTGCCGTGTTCACACACGGATGACATCCCAAAAACTCTTCATTCAGAACATCCTCGTCAATCAGCAGATTGACTTTGTTTTCTTTGTCATTCATCAGCCCCATCACGCTGACGCTTCCTGGCTTTATATTGAGTAGTTCTTCCATATGCTCCGCAGATCCAAAGGAAAGTCTGGCACTGCCAATCTGCTTGGAAAGCTCCTTGGTTTTGAATTTCTTCTCTCCCGGCATCAAAAGCAGATAAAACACGGTCTTCTGGGAATTACAAAGGAATAAATTCTTGCACATGGAAATCTGCAAAATTTCATCCACCCATCGGCAGGCCTCGATGGTCGCCAGTTCCTCATGGTCCACCCTCTGATAAGAAATACCCAGTTCTTTCAGAAGCCTGTAAACTGCCAGTTCCTTTTCTTCCCTACCTTCCGCCGCCGGAATATCGTCAAATAATATTACATCTGTCATTACTTCATATCTCCACTTGTGCCACCAATCATTCCGTAACTTTTAATACGCATAACATTGCCTATCACACTTATCCTAATAAGTCGTAACTGTAAAGTCTGTAATAATTTTTTCCCTTAAATAACCTGCCGCGGATTCTTTCCGGCGTTTCACGAAAAGCCTTTTACGCCATGGAGCTAAGACCAAATTTACTTGGCAGCTTTACCTGACAAGTAAATTGCTATGGGCTTAGCGTAATGTCCGGCGTATAGGCTCTGAGTGAAACGCCGGAAGAATCCCCTCAGACTTATTTACTCTCTTATTTACTCTCTTATTTCCCTCTCTTTACAGCTGCAGTCCCTTATCTTCCGCGCATCCCAGCACCACATTCATACACTGGATTGCCGCACCGGACGCACCCTTACCTAAATTATCAAACTGGGAAGAAAGCACGATTCTCTCATCATTTCCGGTGATGAAAATCTTCAGTCCGTCAAAGCCGGAGCATCCGTTTCCTGCCAGCATATTGCCTTCGCCTGCTTCGGCATCTAAGGGCATCACCTTAACAAACTGCTGTCCTTCATAGAACTTCGTAAACATCTGATGTACTTCTTCTAAGGTTTTCGCTTTACTTAATAACTCTGTATATACAGGAACACTCATTACCATTCCGCTGTAATAATCGCAAATAATAGGGGAGAAGCAAGGTTCCTTGGTAAGTCCTGAAATCTTCTTCATTTCTTTCAGATGCTTATGGGACTGTGTCAGCGCATATTCCCTGGGTGCATCAAAGTCTGCAGGTCTTTCCTCTGCTTCATAAGCTGCAATTACCTTTTTACCGGCACCGCTGTAGCCGGAAAGTCCGAATGCGGTCACGGGATAGTCAGCCGGCATAATGCCCTCTGCAATCATGGGATAAACCAGAGAAATAAATCCGGTTGCATAACAACCGGGTACTGCAATCCTTTTTCCGTTCTTGATTGCTTCCTTATGACCTTCGGATAATTCCGGGAAGCCATATGCCCAGCCTTCTTCTGTTCTGTGGGCCGTGGATGCATCAATAATAATTGTGTTTTCATTTTCTACTAAGGATACTGATTCCTTAGCGGCCACATCAGGCAGACAAAGGAAGGTAATGTCGGATTCGTTAATCAGACGTTTTCTTTCATTAACATCCTTTCTAAGTTCGGAATCAATCTTTAAAATTTCGATGTCATCTCTACCTTCAAATCTTTCATATATTCTAAGTCCGGTTGTTCCTTCACTTCCATCAATAAAAATCTTTGTCTTCTTACTCATTTTCATTCACTCCGTTTCTTTATTATTTACCATTACTTATGTAATTTCTTATCTTGTTTTTATAAAGCAATTAAAATAAATATACTCTCTTCATGGTAAAATCTCAACTCTTCTTTTTAATAGGAATACATCCCATTCTGTTGTCATTGCATAACTATACGCCTTTTGTGAATATTATGCAAGTATTTTTTATTTTTATGCAAAATATTTAATTTTTTCTCTTTAAATATGCAAAAAGGGTATTGCAATTCGTTTTGTTTTGTAGTATATTATGCCTTGTCGAACAAATAACTGTTTTTCAATAGGAAAAGCAGCTTCAAAAATATTACATAACATTTATGGAGGCATTCATTATGAAAGAAAAAGTAATTTTAGCGTATTCAGGTGGTCTTGACACTACAGCCATCATCCCCTGGTTAAAAGAAAACTTCGATTACGAAGTAGTTTGTGTCTGCATCGACTGCGGTCAGGAAGAAGAATTGGACGGCCTTGATGAAAGAGCTAAATTCTGTGGTGCTGAAAAATTATACATTCTTGATGTAACAGACGAATTCTGCGATGAGTACATCGTACCCTGCGTACAGGCTCATGCAGTTTATGAAAACAAATATTTATTAGGAACATCCATGGCAAGACCTCTTATCGCTAAGAAGCTTGTTGAAATCGCTCGTAAGGAAGGCGCTGTTGCTATCTGTCACGGTGCTACCGGTAAGGGTAATGATCAGATCCGTTTCGAACTTGGTATCAAAGCACTTGCTCCCGATCTTAAGATTATCGCAGCTTGGAGAAATGAAAAGTGGACCATGGATTCCCGTGAATCCGAAATCGAATACTGCAAGGCACACGGAATTGACCTTCCTTTCTCTGCAGATTCCAGCTACAGCCGTGACCGTAACTTATGGCACATCAGCCATGAAGGTCTTGAATTGGAAGATCCTGCCAACGAACCCAACTATGACCATCTGTTGGTTCTCGGCACTACTCCCGAGAAGGCTCCCGATGAAGGCGAATATGTAACCATGACCTTTGAAAAGGGTATCCCTACATCCGTAAACGGTAAGCAGATGAAAGTTTCAGACATCATCCGTGAACTGAACAAATTAGGCGGCAAGCATGGTGTTGGTATCATCGACATCGTTGAAAACCGTGTTGTTGGTATGAAGTCCCGTGGTGTATATGAAACTCCCGGCGGAACCATTCTTTACGAAGCACATCAGCAGCTTGAAGAACTGATTCTTGACCGTGATACCTATGCAGTGAAGATGGATATGGGCAATAAGCTTGCTCAGATTGTTTACGAAGGAAAGTGGTTCTCCCCTCTTCGTGAAGCAGTCCAGGCATTCATCGAATCCACCCAGCAGAACGTAACCGGCGAAGTGAAATTCAAACTTTACAAAGGAAACATCATCAAAGCCGGCACTACTTCTCCTTATTCACTTTACAATGAAAGCATCGCTTCCTTCACTACAGGTGATTTATATGACCATCACGATGCAGAAGGCTTCATCAATCTGTTCGGTCTTTCCACCAAGGTACGTGCAATGAAGATGCAGGAACTTGGCGAACTGTAAAATACAGTAAATTTTAAAAGCAGGGAGTTTGCAATGACAGTACTTATTATACTTGCAGCTTACTTAATTATTATGAACATTATTGGCTTTGCCCTGATGGGCATTGACAAACATAAAGCGAAAAAAAGGGCCTTCCGGATTCCGGAAGCAACCCTTTTTATCGTTGCACTCATTGGCGGAAGCATAGGTTCCATTCTTGGAATGTATGCTTTTCGTCATAAAACGAAACATTGGTATTTTGTATACGGAATGCCTTTTATCTTAATCGTGCAGCTGGCGCTTGTGGCTTTGCTTCTTTATGCGCCCATTCAGATTTCCATCATCTGATGCAGGGAGGTCTACCATGCACATAGCAATCTGTGATGACAACATTGCCGACCGCAAACAATTAGAACGCTTATTGGGACGGGAATCGGACAAACGAAAAGAAGTGTCCGGTCTCTTTTATGCGGAATCTTTTGGCGACAGTGCTGCTCTTTTGCGCAGGGCCGTGCAGTATGACCTCATTTTTATTGATATGACCCAAAGTGAACCGGATGGCTTTATGCTGGCACGCTCATTAATCTCGCACGGTATCTCGGCTCCCATCGTCCTTTGTTCCTCTGTAACCAATTACCGGGCACAAATGGATACTCTTACCCCTTGTCCCGTGAATCTCTTACACTTGGAAAAACCAATCAAAACAGCGGAATTATCTATGCTTCTTGATCAGGCTGTTGTTTTACAGTCTCTAAGGGAACCTACCATTGAGCTTCGCAGTGAAACAGACA
The DNA here is from genome assembly GCA_017561085.1 of Lachnospiraceae bacterium. Classification (GTDB taxonomy): domain Bacteria; phylum Bacillota; class Clostridia; order Lachnospirales; family Lachnospiraceae; genus Suilimivivens. The sequence goes on along the minus strand of JAFZDQ010000127.1, from coordinate 56,684 downwards.
CTTATTATGTGAAAGAGGACGAGCTTTTGTATGCCGTCCAAAAAGGCGCCTATGTGCATGCCTATCTGAAAGATGGTAAGGTGCTTCCCATGCGTACCTACCTGGACAATTTTTACGATGAAATTGCCATGTACACCCACTTCGTAAAGGCCGGTCACGGTGCACTTTTTAATATTACTTTTATGCAGGAATTTTCGTTATTTCAGATAACTTTAAAAGACGGTACCACCCTAAAGTCAGGGCCATTTGCCGTCAAATATATCAAACAGGCTTTACAAAATTACGAAGGAGAAATTCAAAATGACAACCAATGAAAAAGCACTGATGCTTCATGAAAAATGGAACGGCAAATTGGAAACCGTTTCCAAATCTCCCGTTAAATCAAGAGAAGATTTATCCCTTGCCTATACCCCCGGCGTTGCAGAGCCCTGCAAGGTCATTGCCGAAGATAAAGAAGCAGCTTATACCTACACCATGAAGGCCAATACCGTTGCCGTTGTTTCTGACGGAAGTGCGGTTCTTGGGCTTGGTAATATCGGTCCTTACGCTGCTATGCCCGTTATGGAAGGAAAGGCTGTCTTATTTAAGGAATTCGGCGGTGTAAATGCAGTGCCCATTTGTTTGGACACCCAGGATACGGAAGAAATCATCAAAGCCGTAACCTATCTGGCACCGGGCTTTGGCGGTATTAACTTAGAGGATATCAGCGCGCCCCGTTGCTTTGAAATCGAAGAACGTTTAAAAGCCACACTGGACATCCCTGTATTTCATGACGACCAGCACGGTACCGCTATCGTGGTACTTGCAGGCATCATCAATGCCCTGAAGGTTGTGGGTAAAGAAAAAGAAAACTGTAAGGTCGTTGTAAACGGTGCAGGAAGTGCCGGTGTTGCCATCACCAAACTTCTGCTCTCCTACGGTTTTACCAATGTCATTATGTGTGACAAAGTGGGTATCATTTCCCGCACTACGGAAGGTCTTAACTGGATGCAGGAGAAAATGGCACAGATTACCAATCCTAATCAGGAAAACGGCTTACTTGCAGATGCCATGAAAGGTGCCGATATTTTCGTTGGCGTTTCCGCCCCCGGTATCGTAAGCAGCGAAATGGTATCTTCCATGAACAAGGATGCCATCCTCTTTGCCATGGCAAACCCTGTTCCTGAAATTATGCCTGACCTTGCCAAAGCGGCAGGTGCAAAGGTTGTAGGTACGGGAAGAAGCGATTTCCCCAACCAGGTTAATAATGTAGTTGCTTTCCCCGGTATCTTTAAGGGGGCTCTGGAAGGTCGCGCTACCCAAATTACCGAAGAAATGAAGCTTGCAGCAGCGAAAGCCATTGCTTCTCTTGTTTCCAACGCGGACTTAAACGAAGATAACATCATGCCTGAGGCATTTAACCCTGTAGTTGCAGAGGTTGTTGCCGAAGCTGTTAAATCCAATATTAAATAAAAGAACTATCTATGAATTCCACTAACAATAATTGCACGAATTTATCAGAGCCGGTATCCTCTGCCGGGATGCCGGACTTCTCTCATTCAGCAAAGTTTCCTTCACCACTTTGGCTTGGGAAACCCTACTACTCTTTAGATTCTTATTGTAAAAATACTTTCAACGAAAAGTTGTACAAAATCTCCTTGGACGCAGGCTTCACCTGCCCCAACCGGGATGGCACTATTTCTCACGGCGGATGTATCTTTTGCAGCGAAGGCGGAAGCGGTGATTTTGCCGAAAGACTTACCTCTCCGGAGCAAATCAGGGATGCACTTCTAGCAGGACGTGAAAGACTGGCACAGAAGCAGACAGGGAACAAATTCATTGCCTATTTTCAGGCATATACGGGCACTTACGGCCCCGTAGAATATTTGGAAAGTGTGTATCGGGCTGCTTTATCGGTAGACTTTGTGGCAGGCATTTCCATCGCCACAAGACCGGACTGTCTGCCTAAGGAGGTACTTTCTCTTTTACAGACATTAAAATGCGAGTTTCCCGAAAAATTCATCTGGATTGAACTTGGCTTACAAACCATTCATGAAAGCACCGCCCGGTTCATCAGAAGAGGCTACCCTCTCTCCTGTTTTGAACAGGCGCTGGAAAATCTGGACGCTATCGGCATTCCCGTTATCGTCCATCTGATTCTGGGACTGCCTGGTGAAACAAAGGAAGATATGCTTGCATCCGTCACTTATCTGAACAATCAAAAAGTGGCCGGTGTGAAATTGCAATTATTACATATACTAAAAAACACGGAGTTGGCTGCCTATTATCAGGAGCATGCTGCAGAACGCATCTCCTTTCAAACCCGTGATGAATATCTGGATATGCTTATTACATGTATTGAACACATTCGTCCCGATATAGTGCTTCACCGGATTACCGGCGATGCACCGAAGAAGCTTTTAATCGCTCCTTTATGGAGCGGTAACAAGCGGGACGTACTCAACACCTTGCACGCAAAAATGAAACAACGCTCTGCTTATCAGGGCAAACAATGGAAAGGAAATTTTCATGCAGGATCCTTTAACACTTTATAAACTGATCGTTTTATATATGCTCGACAGAGTTGATTTTCCCTTAACCAAGGCACAAATCAGTGACTTTATCTTAGAGCGTGAATATACCGGTTTTATGACCCTTCAGCAGGTTTTCGGTGAACTGACGGACGCCGGTCTTATCACCACACAAACCATCCGGAACAGAACCCATCTGTTTGCTACCAAGGATGGCGTGCAGACCCTGCAATTTTTTATCAACGATATCAGCAATTCTATCAAACAGGATATCGACGATTACTTTAGAGCAAACGAAATCACGCTCCGTAACGAGGTGTCCATTTTGTCTGATTATTACAAATCCACCTCCGGTGAGTACGAAGCCCATCTGGTGGCCAAGGACAAAGGTATCAACCTGATTGATATTACTATCTCCGTTCCCGTAGAGGAAACCGCCATTTCTATTTGTGACAACTGGCAGGAAAAGAATCAGGAAATTTATCAGTATATTATCAGCCAGCTGTTTTAAATAGCAAAGAACTGTCAAAGTTATATCAAATCAACTTCAAAGTACCGTCAAAGTTGTTTGTTGGGACAACCACCACAAATTGCAAAAAATCATAAATAATAAAGGAACATAATGTTTCCCGACAGGCTTATCCTGCGGAAAAATATTATGTTCCCTTCATTTTCCGGTGTCTAATCTAATATCTCATCACATATACGACTAATCCATAATCTGGCTCCATCTGGATATTCCGATGATATCCTTGGCGAAATTGGTGTAATCCGCATGCTGGGGCGTATCAATATATTTAAATACATTGTAGATATACTTGTGTGCTCCGTTTGAGTGATTCAGACCAAAAGCAAGTCCCTGGGCCACCTCTTCCGGCGCATCCGTCTGACGGTTCAGTAAGAAGCCGTCAATATGAGGATTATTCTCGGTCTTGTAATATGCATAGGCAAAGGCCGCAGCCTGCACCGCTTCCCCTGCTGTAGAGCTGTATCCCTGTTCACTTAACAGAATACTTCTCACCCCACCTGCAGGACTTAAAAGAGATTCCTGCTGCATATAGTTGGTCAGTACACTGATATTGTCCATGGTAATCATGGAGGTGCTGACACTGTTATTTACATATTTCGTGCCCTTCCAGATTCTGGTTTCGTAAAGGGGCACGTTATAAGGATGCTGGGCCAATCCCCAGTCAATATTTCCTCTCATGGAAATGGTTCTGTTAAATACGTCAATTACATCCCGACCGTCATAATTGGGATTGTTCTTTAAGTTTCTGTCCCACTGCTGGTCGATGGGCATATAAACTCTTGCTGCCGCATTCACGCTCTTGATTGCATTATAAAATACACGGAAGCTCTTTGCATACTCGTCCACATAAGTATTTACATCCGTATGGGCCATATAGTTCCATTCCTTACGAGCATTGATTTCATTGGCAATAATCCAGTTGGAAACCTTTCCGTGGGCATTACTTGAATAACGCTCAGCCAGGAAGGTACCAAGCGCTGCAATAATCTCTACACCATCACTGTCAGTAGCATTAAACATGGCATAAGGTGCCGTGCTTCCGCTTCTGGATTGGGGATGAATCAATTGGGTATATCCCGAGAAATTATTCAAAATAATCGCAGTGGTACAAATTCCCTTATTCGTCAATGTACCGAAAATCAGGTCATATTCCGCTACCACCTGGCCGTTGATGGTATAAGTCCGTCCATTATAAGTATAATGAATGGTAGGCCAAGCCGGATTAGAAGTAGGTCCCAGTAGTCTGCCAAGAGGAATATTATAAGCTGCCTGCTTCACACCCAAGTCATCCAGTTCACTTCCCCGCAGCTTATTCGGATCTACCAAGAGTCCTTTCTTAGAAGCAGGGGTCTGATAGGATGAATACCTGGCAATTGCCTCAGGGTTGGTAATAAAATGAGGCCGGCAAACACGGATATACTTATCATCCTTCTTGATGGCAACCGTAAATTTCTTAAACAATCTGCTGCTTGAGCTGTTGTAATTAAGCGGTGCCGAAAAGGTCATCACCCGGTCCTTATAAACCTTGTCCAAAGGCTCTTTGCCCTCAAGTGTGGTTTCATAAGTATTCATATCAAACAAATAATAAAACTTATCATCACTAACCGGAAGTCCGTCTACTTCCATGGTTACGGACACCCTGCTGCCATCCTCTATCACACAGGAAGTGATGTCACCGAACTCTGCAGCTTCCGCTTCCGTCAAATCTACACTGGGAGGTCTTTGCTTATAAACCTTGTCCACCATTTCTCCGGCAGTCACGATATGTCCCAAAACGGCGGAACTGATATCCGGTAAAACCTCCGGTTCTTTCTCGACTACCGTTTCTTCCTTAACCGGTGCCTGAATCTGCTCCATGGCAGCCGCTTCCTTCTGCGCTTTGTCACTTCTATGCAAAAAGAACAATACACCGCCAACAATTCCTCCTAAAAGAAGCAACAGTAAAAAGATGCGAAGAAGAATCGTACCGATACCTCTTTTCTTCTTCCTGCCTCCTGCGGCTGATTTGCCTCCTGCGACTACTTTATTTCCGTTTTTCGCGAGTCTCCGCTTACGGCGTCTCCGTTTCTTTTTCCTTTTGCCTGTTTTATCTGTCTCGCTTCCGACAGGCTCCAACTCTATCATTTCCAAATCTATATTCATTCTTTCGTTATTCCTTTAGCTTCACTTTTGATTTTTCGGAAATGCTCCCGCACCTTCTGTTCATGACCGTTTCCGGAAGGACGGTAAAATTCCCTGCCGGTCAATTCATAAGGTAAGTACTGCTGGTGTACATAATTGCCCGGATAATCATGGGGATATTTATACCCGGTTCCGTGACCAAGCTTCGCCGCTCCCTTATAATGGGCATCCTGCAAATGACTGGGTATGGGCAGATTTCCGGTCTCTTCCACTGTCTTCATGGCATCTCCGATTGCGCAAACACAGGCATTACTCTTAGGCGCACAAGCCACATACATAGCCGCTTCTGCCAAAATAATCTGGGCTTCCGGCATACCGACTCTCTCTACCGCCAAAGAAGCACTGACAGCCACCTGAAGGGCCATAGGGTCAGCAATCCCCACATCCTCCGCCGCATGAATCATAATTCTTCTTGCGATAAAGGTCACACTTTCTCCTGCATAAAGCATCCTTGCAAGATAATAAACCGCGCCGTCCGGGTCGGAGCCACGCATACTTTTAATAAACGCGGAAATCGTATCATAATGATTGTCCCCTGTTTTGTCATAACGGACAGTTCTCTTTTGAATACACTCTTGGGCAACCTCCAGGGTAATATGTATCTTGCCGTCTTCACTGCGGTTCGTGGTCATAACGCCCAGTTCTACCGCATTTAATGCATGACGGGCATCACCGCCGGATAATTCCGCCAAAAACTCCAGGGCATCCTCTTCTATCACGGCATCATAAGCGCCCATGCCTTTTTCCGTATCATAAACCGCTCTTTGAATCAGGGTCTTGATATCTTCCTTTTCAATGGGCTTTAGCTCAAAAATAATGGAACGGGAAATCAGCGCGCTGTTTACCTCAAAATAAGGATTTTCGGTAGTTGCACCAATCAGGATAATGGTTCCGTCTTCCACAAAGGGTAACAAATAATCCTGCTGCCCCTTATTAAAACGATGAATTTCGTCTATAAACAAAATGGTTTTCTTCCCATACATTCCCTGGGTATTCTTTGCCTTGTTCACCACTTCCTCCATATCCTTTTTGCCGGCTACGGTGGCGTTAATCTGAGTGAATTCCGCACTGGTGGTGTTGGCAATTACCTTGGCAAGTGTCGTTTTGCCGGTTCCGGGAGGTCCGTAAAAAATCAGGGAACTTAATTTATCCGCTTTAATAGCACGGTAAAGCAGTTTATCCTTTCCGATAATATGCTGTTGTCCGACCACTTCCTCTAAGGTCGTGGGACGAAGGCGGGCTGCCAGGGGAGATTCCTTCTCCATATTGGTAGCGCGCATATATTCAAATAAATCCATGGTATTTCCTCATTTGCTCATAAAATATCAGTTTATATTATATCCTAAGTTTCCGCTACCGCCAAGGAATTTTTCAAATTCTTTCAGTCAAGCAATAATTCTTCCACGGTTACAAATTCGTAGCCCTCTTCCTGCAATTTGTCTACAATCTTGAGGGCGGCCGTTACGCTTGTTTTGTACTGGTCATGCATCAGAATGATATCATTGTCCCTAACCTTGGTGGTCACCCGCTTCACAATGGCGTTGACATCACTGCTGCACCAGTCCAAGGGGTCTATGGTCCAGAAAACCGGAAACATATTCAGTTCCTTTTCAAATTCCTTGTTCCAGCTGCCGTAGGGAGGCCTTACATAAATAATTTCCTCCCCTGTCTGGGCTTTGATTACTTCATTGGTTTTTAGGATTTCCTGTTTGAATGCTTCCGCGTTTTTGCTGTTTAACTGCGTGTGGGAATAGGTATGATTACCTATCAGGTGCCCTTTTTCATCAAGTTCCTTCACCAGCTCCGGATGCGCATCTGCATTGGCGCCGGTGATAAAAAAGGTCGCCCGGACTCCTCTTTTTTCAAGACCTTTTATCAGTTGCCCCGTATAAAAAGGATGGGGCCCGTCATCAAAGGTAAGGGCAATCTTTTTCCCTTCTTCCATATCGGCCACCTTCCCAATCGCCGCCAGAGCCGCCGGTTCTTCCTTCCACAAAAAACAAAAGCCTGTGAGTAAAAAAAGTAATAACACACAGGCTCTTATCCGTTTCCATAATTTCATTTTCCTGCCCCGCATCTGTTTTTAAGTAAAATATATGCAGTAAACAGGGGGCTTAGTCCTCATCCTCTACCTCGGATTCCTCAGCATAAGCTTTATATAATGCTACATGATCATAAATACATCTCCAGGAGCTGGTAGAATCCGCGGTCGCACAAATATACTGTCTGCCGCTTGTATCCACACCATAGCTTACCGCACAGCTTCCCGATTCGTTGACAAAACCGGTTTTGGCACAAATCACTTCCCCGCCGGTATCCTTGTCCTCAATCCTTCTCAAAAACCAGTTGGAAATGGTAATTCCTTCCGGATGCTCTGTTGTGGGCGTGGTGGTATATTTCTTAGCAGAAAGTACTTCCCTGCAAAGTTCATTTTCAAGTGCTGCTGCCATAATCATGGCCATATCATAAACCGTACAATGATGCTCCTCGTCATACAAACCCACACAGTTGGTAAAATGTGCCGTATCACTAAGTCCCATTTGGGCCACTTTTTCATTCATCATCTCTACAAACGCTTCATGACTGCCTGCCACATAAGTAGCAAGTCCTACGGCAGCATCACCGCCTGACGGTAAGATGGTTCCGTAAAGCAAGTCTTTCACAGGAATGATTTCATTTTCCAAAAATCCTACATTACTGCAGTCATTTTGGAAACTGTAATCAGTAATATCCAATGTCATGGTAAAGGTATCATCCAAGTCACTTTCTTCTAAAGCCTCTGCCGCCACTAACAGGGTCAGAACCTTCGTCATGGACGCCGGGCTGATTACCGCATCGGATTCACGTTCTGTCAGGATTTCCTTCCGGTCAAGGTCTATAAAAACTGCATAACTGCTGATAATCTCGTCACTCATTTGTCCCGGGTTTTCACTCATTACCGCTTCAAAAATTTGGGGCGGTTCTGTCGGATCGGAGGCGGTATTTTCCGGTACCTTGGCTACAATCTCTTCCGTAGAAACACTTCCTTGGGCGGAAATACTCTCTTCCGCGGAAACACTCCCGGCTGTGGTAACGGCTTCTTCCTCGATGCCTGCTGTTTCGGCGTGCTCATTATGCTCTGCCATCTCTTCTTCCTTGGGGGTTGCGTGAAAGGCTTTCACCATTGCTTTGCCGCCGACAACTCCTGCTGTACCGAAGAAAAATACGGCAATTGCCAAACAAATAATCCGTTTACTATATCTTCTGAAAAGCATCTGACGATGCTTTCTTTTTTGCATTTCCCTGATGCGCTGTGTCCTGCGCTCTTTCAATTCTTTCTCGTCAAACTGCCATTCGCTCACAAGTTACTCCTTTTGCATCCCATACAGATGCAAACAATTCATATCCTCATTTAGTATAGCTTATTTTGCGCACTTCTTCAATCAATTTCCCATGAAAAATGAACTGAAAATTAATTGAATTGTGCGACTGTGAATGAAACAAAAGAAGTCCGCAAATTTTATGCAGACTTCTTTCCTATTATGCTTATTTTTGCTTATTTTATGCTTATTTCTTTCTAAATAAACTGATTACGCTCTTCATCATAAGTATATCCAATACTCTTCATTTTATCTGTAATGGTATCTTTTTCGATATCCAGATCATCACAAAGTTTATCCAAATCACTGTAATAATCACGCAGTTTCAGGTTTAAAAAGCTAAGAAGCATTACCGGGTCTTTAGGTATCATGTGGTCCTCACTCTCATTTGCTCTTTTTGTTTATTATCATAAATAATTACATTCTTTTTTACAACAGTAACTTTAAAAAGTTATTGTGTTTTATCATGCACGATAATATCCGAAACCTCACAATCCAATACATAGCACAGTGTATCCAACGTCTTTGTCGTTATCGGCAATCCTTTTTTCATACGTTGAATCGTATTCGCAGAAAAACCATGTTTATAAATTAATTGATATTCCGTGATATCTTTTCTATATAGCGTTTCATAAAAAGGTTTATAAGAAATCATTTATCATCACCAATTTAAAAATATCACACTCAACATATTGACCATACTCAATATATTGAGTATAATGTGCTATATCAATATTCTATTACTGTGGAGGAAGTATTAATGAATACAAAGCCTATTATTCAACTAAATGAACAAGTTATTCCTTTATTACAAATTATTTCTTTAGCAATTGGAATTCTTGCTATCATCGCATCACTTTTCTCCGGAACCTCCTATGCGTTTGTTATTCTAGCATATATGCTTTCGATTCCTTCGATTATCCTTAGTATTCTTATTATAACGCAAGGAAAAAAGGAGATTTCTTTAGGGCTTCCACTTGCAACTCTTATTTGCAATAAAGTAGCCTGGCTGGTTATTTGTGCATACTGTGCTTTTGATATTATTAATCAGATTAGCAAACGTAGTTTTAACATATTTAACTTATTAAGCATTTTTTAATTGGAGGTAACATATGACAACAGAAGAAAACATCAAACAGGAACTTAACCAAACAGAAACATTTACAAGTGAAAACGCTGAAACTCAATACTCAAATTATGATTACACTTTAAATACCGCACAGCCTGAATCAACAAATAAAATCGGATTGTCAATCGCTTCAATGGTATGTGGAATTTGTTCACTAGTATTCTTATGTGTAAGATTAATCTCTATTGCATTAGCTCTCGTCTCACTTTCATTAGGTGCTATTGCTATAACTAAGCACTATCGTGGAAAAAACATGGCTGTTTCCGGTGTAATATGTAGTATCATTGCATTAGCACTTGTAATTATTTCTTATATATTAGTTTTTACCAGTAGATTAGCTTTTTTGAATAACCTTCAAAACTTTTTATCCTAATCTATATATTAAGCCCTCAAAATTATACATTTTATTATAAAAAGCCGAAGTTCTATCTCAGATAGACTCCGGCTTTTTGCCATAAAAATATTTTTTTAGTTTTTCCTTGCCACTAATAAATCATTCTCAACATCGATTACTATACTATCCCCACGGGAAACTTCATCCGCCAGAATCAGTTTCGCCGTCAGGGTTTCTACATGCTTCTGGATATATCGTTTCAAGGGTCTGGCACCGTAAACCGGGTCATATGCCTGTTCTACAATGAACGCTTCCGCCTCGGGAGACAATTTCACTGTTAATTCTCTATCCGCCAGCCTGTTATTTAAGTCATCCACAATCAGTTTCATAATTCCGCTGATATGTTCCTTCGTTAAAGGCTTAAATAAAATGGTTTCATCCAAACGGTTCAAAAATTCCGGTCTGAAATGGGCACGGAGCTCGTTCATTACCAGTTCTTCTGCGCCGGCACTAATGGTACCGTCTTGGTCAATACCCTCTAACAGATAGGGCGCACCGATATTGGAGGTCATAATTAATATGGTGTTCTTAAAGTCTACCGTTCTGCCTTGGGAATCTGTAATCCGTCCGTCATCTAACACCTGTAACAGCACATTAAACACATCCGGATGGGCTTTTTCAATTTCATCAAAGAGAACTACAGAGTACGGTTTTCTTCTGACTGCTTCGGTCAGTTGTCCGCCTTCTTCATATCCCACATATCCGGGAGGCGCTCCGATGAGTCTGGATACGGAATATTTCTCCATATATTCACTCATATCGATACGCACCATATTATTCTCGTCATCAAAAAGGGCTGCGGCAAGTGACTTGGCAAGTTCTGTCTTTCCTACACCGGTAGGCCCCAAAAACAGGAAGGAACCGATTGGTTTGGAAGGATCTTTAATTCCCGCCTTGGAACGGATAATGGCTTCCGTCACCTTGGTAACACCTTCCTCCTGGCCCACTACACGCTTGTGCAGTTCATCATCTAAATGAAGCGTCTTATTGCGCTCACTTTCTGTCAGCTTCGCTACCGGAATTCCCGTCCATCTGGAAATGATTCTGGCAATTTCTTCTTCAGATACTTTTTCACGGACAAGGGATAACTCATTCTCCTTAATCTGAAGTTCCGCCTCTTCCAGTTCCTTCTTAAGGGACGGCAATGTGCTGTAGCTTAATTCACTTACCTTGGCAAAATCCCCCTGGCGTTTGCAAATCTCTATCTGACTGTTCACGCGTTCAATTTCTTCACGCAGCTTTGACAATTTATCAACCTGTGTCTTTTCATTTTCCCACTGCACTTTACGCACATGAAACGCATCCTTTAACTCAGCCAGTTCCTTTTGCAGTTCTACAAGACGTTCGGTACTGAGTCGGTCATTTTCCTTCTTCAGGGCAATCTCCTCGATTTCCAAAAGCATTATTTTACGGTTAAGTTCATCCAGTTCCGTGGGCATGGAATCCAGTTCCGTCTTAATCAGGGCACAGGCCTCATCCACCAAATCGATGGCCTTATCCGGCAAGAAACGGTCGGAAATATATCGGTTAGAAAGCACCGCCGCACTTACCAGGGCATTATCCATGATTTTCACACCATGGTAAACCTCATAACGTTCTTTTAATCCACGCAGGATGGAAATGGTATCCTCTACAGTAGGTTCCTCTACCATAACAGGCTGGAATCTTCTCTCCAGTGCTGCATCTTTTTCAATATACTGTCTGTATTCATCTAAGGTGGTGGCACCGATACAATGCAGTTCCCCTCGCGCCAGCATAGGCTTTAACATATTACCGGCATCTAAGGCACCGTCTGTCTTACCGGCTCCTACAATGGTATGAAGTTCATCAATAAACAGAATAATCTGTCCGTCGCTCTTCTTTACATCCTCTAAAACCGCTTTCAGACGCTCTTCAAACTCGCCTCTGTATTTGGCACCTGCTACCAGGGCACCCATATCCAGGGCAAAAATCTTCTTATCCTTCAGTCCCTGGGGAACATCACCCTTAACAATTCTCTGGGCAAGTCCTTCCACCACGGCCGTTTTTCCTACACCGGGTTCTCCGATAAGGACAGGATTATTCTTCGTTTTACGGGATAAAATCCTGATAATATTCCTGATTTCATTGTCTCTGCCGATTACAGGGTCAAGCTTCTGTTCCTTGGCCTTCTCAACCAGCTCCTGCCCGTATTTCGTCAATGTATCGTAAGTAGCCTCCGGATTATCGCTTGTAACCCGCTGGTTTCCTCTTACCGTTGAAAGCGCCTGTAAAAAGCGCTCTGTATTAATACCGAATCTTGCAAATAATTCCTTGATGGTCTTACTTGGATATTTCACCATGGCAAGGAAAAGATGCTCCACGGAAACATATTCATCAGAAAGAATCTTTGCTTCCTCCTCAGCCTGGATCAGTACCTTGTTTAAGTCCTGCCCCACATAAGGCTGGCCTCCACTAACCTTGGTTCTCGCCGCAAGGAGCTTCTCAGCCTGACTTAAAAAGGTCTGTCCGTCGATTTCCATCTTCTGGATAAGCTTCAAAATCAAACTGTCCTCTAAGGTAAGCAGACTGTAAAGCAAATGTTCCTGCTCAATTTCCTGGTTTCCGTATTCATATGCCAGCTTCTGGCAGCCTTCTACTGCCTGCATGGATTTTTGCGTAAATTTACTGATATTCATTCGCACGCCTCCTATCAAACCAAATTCCCTTGTTCTATAGGAAATATAACACCAGTTGTTAGCACTGTCAAGAGACGAGTGCTAATTTTATAAATTGTTAATAATTTAAGCCTTTTTTCTGCCTCCGGCACAGGCTTTTTTAATGCGGCAGGTCCTGTCCTTGCAATGTTCACACTGCAGTATCCGGTTCGAGCCAGACCAAAAACGTTCCGGAAACATGGCATAGCTGATTTCCCATCGCACAAGCACCACGCACGCCGTCAAAAACAGACTCAGTCCATAAAAATCCCTAAACCAAAGCATGGGCGTAAACATCATAAAATGTCCCCAATCATAAATTCTGCAGTTGATACAGCACTTATTTTTCATGATAAATGTCTGGAACGGACAGAAAAACAAAATACAGATATAATCACACAAAAAGTAAAAAACCGTCAGCATAATCAAATCTGCTTTTTCTAAAATACCGGCCATATAAAGACCGCCGAAAATACTGTTAAAGGCAAGCCATACAATCATCACCACTGCTGCTTTTTTATTCTGTATTTTGACAAATCCGCGGAGTTTTTCCCTGTCATAATCAGGGTTCTCCAGATACGCCCGCTTTTCAATCTTAAGAAGCGCCATGGTTTTCATCCCTCTGGGAATCAGGTGATTGATCATCATCACCATGAAAATAAGCCACAACACATGCATGAAATTAATCCCCTGTCCAAGGGGCGTCACCACCAGGCTGTAAATGGCATCCTTATCCCAAATATAAATACACGCGGTAATCAAAAAAAGGCACACGCGGATTGCCAGCTTAAACAAATATATTTTCAACATAGGGGTGTGTTCTTTTCGGAATTTCATAGTATCTACCTCATTTCAATACTATTATAATGAAATCCCCCCAAAATGAACACCCTGTATTTCCCTTTTTCGTGAAAAATTAAGGACTCACCAGTTCTATGGCATGGGCAATCCCCGGTATGGTCTGTCCTTCGTTAAAGCTGGTTTTACTAAGCAGTGCTCCCGTTGGCACAAAAAGTATCCGCTTCCACTTTTTTTCTTCCAGTTGCTTTAGTATATAAGCAGAAAGGGTTACCGCCGCACATCCGCAACCGGAACCGCCGGAAGCAGTTCCCTGGCTTTTGTCATAGATTTCAATTCCGCAGTCCATATGCACGTTCTCAATATCGCAGCCCTTTTCCCTGAGCATGCAAATCAGGGCCTGCTGCCCTACCATTCCCAAATCTCCGGTGATTATCCTGTCATAATCGGACGGCACCCTTCCAAAGTCCTCTAAATGCGTCAGAATCGTATCACAAGCTGCCGGTGCCATGCAGGCACCCATATTCATGGAATCCTTTACGCCAAAATCCACGATTTTTCCGATTGTTACTCCGGTAAGCATGGCTCTGTCACACTCTCCCTTTCTGCTGCTGATGATAAAAGCTCCGCTTCCCGTCACGGTCCAGCTGGAAGATGCCGGCCTTTGATTTCCGTATGCAAGAGGATATCTGAATTCTTTTTCCGCACTGGCAAAATGACTGGAGGTTACACAGGCCGCATACTGGGCCACACCCCCTGCAATGGCAATGGTTGCCGATGCTAAGGTCAGCGCGCTGGTAGAACAGGCTCCATACACTCCCAGAAGGGGAATCCCGAAGCTTCCCAGTCCAAAGCTGCTGGCCATGGACTGGCTCAATAAATCTCCTGCATATAAAAAGCGGATGTCGCTGTTTTTCAGACCCGCTTTGCCGATTGCAAGTGTCAGGGCCTCCTTTTGCAGGGTGCTTTCCGCCTCTTCCCAGGTATCACAACCAAATTTATCATCCACACCAATCATGTCAAAAAGGCTTCCCAGAGGGCCTTTCCCTTCCTTGGTTCCTACTACGCTGGCACTTGCCCGTATATAAACGGGAACCGGCACCTTGATGCTCTGCTTACCCTGTTCAAAAATTGCACCGCCCGTTTGCTCCATATTATCCATTTCCATAAAAAACCTCCGGTAAACTCACTTTTTTGTTAGTGTTGCTCACCGGAGATTTCTTTATGCATCATTATTCTGATTTGGTCTTTACACCTTTCGTTAATAAAAACTGTTTCCAGATATCATTGTATCTGCCCAGCAAATGAATCTTATCATAGGTATATTCATCCTTCAGATAGCCGTTTTCGTCGCTGACCGCTTCATTTACATCAATATAAAACACCTGTATATTATCTGAGAGGGTCGCTATGGCCCTGTTTCTTGCTTCGATATTTTGATTATTAAAAATTTTATCCGTTTTTGACTTTTCTTCTGCTACGTGCATATTCGCCTGAATGAAAATCAGTGCCTCAGGCTCCAGTTCATGAATCCGGTCAATTACTGCGGTATAGCTGGCCACATAGTCCTCAGTGGTCCCCAGGCCCAATTCATTGATACCAAGCATCAGGTAAATCTTGCCAAAATCTCCGGCAGCCAGCACCTCCTCCAGGGTTCCTTTTCCTTTAAATTCCCTGGTAAACACCTTTTGGATGGTAAGGGAGGTCTCGCACAAAAAATAGGCATGGTCGCTTAAATCCGTGTAATCACGCAGGCCCACCGTTCTGGAATCACCAATAAACAGCGCGTCATCAAAATAATTTTCCGTTACAGGCTCAAAAGCATATTCTGCTGCCCTTAAAACCCCTGTATCGCCGTAAATATCCGCGGAAATATGGTTCAGGTATTCTTCCCTGGTACTCTCCCTTAAGGGCTCTGTACGGATATTTTTGATGGAATAAGGAACCGGCTCTGCAGTGGGTATCACTGCAGCCTGAATCTCCTCTTCTTCTACCTTAGTAACTGCTTCTTTGTCCACGATTGGTTTCTGCTGCGATTCCCCGTTTAAGACCGGGATTTTAGCCTGCTCCGGCATCCCTTCCACCGTCTCTTCCTGCTTCACCTCTGCGCTTTCCGAAACCTCTTCCTTTTGCACTTCATCGCACATCCGCTCGGAATCGAATACCTGCAAGGGATGAATCCCTTCCTTTAACCCCCGGAAAACCACCGAAAGTACCGGCTGTTTCTCCGGTTCTAAGGGAATCTGCGCGTAGACAGTATTTCTGCCCAAAACAGCTGTCAGAAAAAAGAAGATGCCCGAAATAAGTAATATCAAAAAAAGCGGTGCTTTCTTCAACAACCTCATATCTATCTACAAACCTTTCTAAAAGTCAAAATACATAAACGGATTGCCTGCCGTATTGGCCGTCATATAAACCGACATCCAAAACAATCCTGCAAGTAAAAGTACCACAAGAGGATTTCTTTTCCGCTTGTCAATTGCCCTAAAAACTGCCGGAATACAGAGGATAAGCCCTACCAGCATTAACAGCCCGTACCTGCTGCCATAAAGCAGGATATCACCGGTATTCACCGCCACACCGCCTGCTCCCGCAAACGGAAACAGCCGTCCCAGGTACTCTAAAACAGCTTCCTTTCCGGGAATGGCAAACAGCATCCAGGTAAGGGGAATCACAAACCATACATATAAATGTCCCAAAACCGGTACCTTCGTCAATAATTTCCCATAGCAAAGCTTTTCTGCCATAATCAGCACGCCCAGTACACCTCCCCAAACAAGGAAATGGATACCGCTTCCGTGCCAGATTCCGGTAATCAGCCAAACCACAGCAAGATTTATCACTGTTCTTAGCTTACCGCACCGGCTGCCACCCATGGGAATATAAACATAGTCCCGAAAAAACGCTCCCAGGGTCATATGCCACCTGCGATAAAAATCACTAACGGAAACAGCCCCGTAAGGATGCCTGAAATTTTCTACAAATTCATACCCAAACAGCATCAATATACCTGCCGCCATCAAGGAATAGCCCCAAAAGTCAAAATACAGCTGTAGGGAATAGCCAAGCATGCCAAGCCATGCCAGGGGCGTTGATATGCTGATATATCCAATCATCTGCAAATCATTCCACAAAATAGCCAGCCGGTCTGCCAAAAGTACCTTCATGGAAAGACCCATTACCATATAAGAAAGGCCGTCCCCGATCTGCTCTAAATCAAATCGCTTAGCATAACCAAAATCCCCTTGCCCATAGCGCATGATAGGCCCCGATATCACCTGCGGAAACAGGGTAAAATAAAGTGCCGTCTTTCGGAAGGTAATCCTCTCCTCTATTTGTCCCCGTGTCACATCAATCTGGAAGGAAATCATTTTGAACAAATAAAAGCTAAGTCCCAGCGGTAAAAAAGCATTCTCTGAAATAAAACCAAAGCCCTTAAAGGCGGCAAGTACAGCCACATTAATAAGAACCGCAGTGATGCTAAGGCCTTTTCCCCCTTTGGCACATAAAAAATTCACGACAGTCAAAACAAGCAGAAGTGCTACTAAAACCGGCTCTCCCACTGCATAAAAAACAAGGCTCCCAAGCAACAAAACCACATCACGAAGATGCAGGGGAACCATATAATATATCAAAAGTAAACCCGGCAAAAACCGGAATAAAAAATTCAAATCCGTAAAACTGATCATCACAAAAACCTCTGTTTTTTCTCTTCATTTATTGTATCATTTACAGACCCGATTCACAAGAAACAGATAGCGGTTTTCTCTTAAGAAATCCTGAAACTTTTATTACATTTCATGTATGATTTTCACACTTTTGTAACAAACTTACAGATAGGGAAACAAACGGGTTTCCACTAACTTCCGGGAGACTTATTATGGACAACGAAATGCAAACTAATACACCCAATACTACCGAAAAAGAATATGCAAAATACATCAAAAAAATAACCCCAAAAAACAACCTCCCCCTGCAAATGGCAAAGGCTTTTGTCACAGGCGGACTCATTTGTATTCTGGGACAATTTCTGCTAAACTTCGCTACAGACACCCTTGCCATGGATAAAGAAGGGGCCGGCAGTTTTTGCTCTCTTGTGCTTATTTTCATCAGTATTCTTTTGACCGGTCTGAATTTGTATCCGTCTATCGTTACATTCGGAGGGGCCGGTGCGCTGGTCCCGATTACGGGTTTTGCAAACTCCGTAGCCTCCCCCGCCATCGAATATAAAAAAGAAGGCTGGGTTTTTGGTGTAGGTTGCAAAATATTCACCATAGCCGGTCCTGTCATCCTGTACGGGATTTTCAGCAGTTTTTTACTGGGACTTGCCTACTATGTCCTAAAAACAATGGGAATGGCCTAAACCATTCCCATTCATAGCTTGATTCATCTTTGAATAAATTCAGATTACTTATTCATCTTATACGGGGGATCCGCAGGATATCCGCCCTTTAATTTCTGCATACCGCGCTGGATGGCATCCTTAGAATCCTTCCAATCCGCATCCTTATTTCTATAATCAAATTTCTCAACCATCCAGGAAACATCTTCCTGTAATCTGGCCATATTCTTTTCCATCAGTTCAAATATCATGGGGAAAAATTCCTGCTTCTCCTTATCGCTAAGGCGGCTTTCGGCAGCCTCACATAAATCTCCCATATGGTGCAAACAAAAGCCCTTACCGTTCTTAATCTTGCTGCGGAATTCCTCGTCCTTCTTAAACAGGTAGAAAAAGGTATCCATGTATCTTTCATAAGTATCCGCAAAGCGGTTGCACACGTAACAGGATTTTTCCTTCTCTTCCACCCAAACGCCGATAGGATTCGTTCTGCCGGTGGCTTTCTTGAACATGCTTGAAAGGGAAGATTTTCCGGGCGCAAATTTCTTAAATTGTGCCTCCATCTCCTTATTCATTCTCATATAATGGGTCTTCAAAATCCAGGCATTTCCAAGGGTATTACCGTAATCAAACATTTTCTTGAAATGGGCGCGGCAAAAACCGGTCCTGTCCGTCACATCACGGATATCACTCTCCATATAAGATGCACCGGAACCTAATACGAAATCCAAAAGGTCCTGCTCAACATCTCTTTCAATATAGCAAAAAGGACATTCATCATTTGCATTCACCGCATCATTTAACGGGATGGTCTAAAGTGTTTCTTTCATGTTTCTGCTCCTTAGTCTTCCTGATACGCCATCGTTTTAAACATGTCTAAATACTCATATGCTTCCCGGGCATACTGCTCAGGCTGGAACTCATTTTTCAAAAACTTCTCCGCAAGCAGTCCGTCTAATGTAAAGTCTACCATTGCTGATAATTTACCTATTTCCACTCCCGCCTTTAATCGATTGGTATCTGCCTTCTTAAGCAACTGCGCATACCATGCAGGCAATACGTCCCTCTTTTCTTCGGTTTCAATTAAAGCCTCGCTTACATCCTCTTTACGGCTTTCATTCAAAAAGTAAACCATATAAGGATAGGTATTCATCACCTGGGCCTGGGCCTGCTTCACCTGCTTACAAAGCTTGAAATAATCCGTTTCATTCTTGTCCACGCCGGTAGAAAGCTCCAGCATCACATATTTCACACTATAGTCGTAAATGAAGGTATATAAGCCCAATTTACTGATAAAATAGTGGAATAATAATCCCTTACTGATGGATGCTTCCTTCACGATATCATCCGTGCTGGCATGCTCATACCCTTTCAGCGCAAAAACCTTCAGCGCTGCGTTAATCATCCTGTCCTGCTTTTCCTTTTTCAAATCAAAAAACTTCTCGTTCATAATCCCTGCTCCCCACTTAAACCTTAGGCATTGACTTTTTGAGTCGAATTTAAATATATCATATTTTCCGGCCTTCATCAATGCAAAAAAGGAAACTAGTGGCAAGGAATTTTTCATCTACAATATATTGTATTGCAGAAATTTCTCCCCAAAATTTTATTGAAATTTTATACATATTCCCTTTTCATTTTTGCAAAATAGTATTAAGATAATACTAAGAGTTATACTATAGAATATAATCCCGAAAGGAGCATTCCCATGTCTAAAAAATTTGGAAAACTATTGCTTCTCACCGCAGTAGCCGGTGCAGCAGCATATGGTACTTATACTTACTTACAGAAAAAGGATAAAGCAGCAACCGGCACTACATCTCCCGATGAAGACGATGATTTTGATGACTTCAGCGAAGATTTGGATGAAGACTTAAATACCGCCAAAGAACGCGCTTATGTTCCGCTTAACTTTGACAAGGCTGAAGCCTTTGCCACAGAAGCGTTCCAGAAAGCGAAGGAAGTAATCAACGGTTCCGTTGCACAGGTGAAGGAAACCGTGAAATCCATGACTGAAAATCAGACCTATCACACCAATTTCACTGACCTTACCTCCGGTATGAAGAGTGAAGAAGAAGTGGTTGCTGATGTTACTGCTGAAGAAATCGTAGAAGATGTTGCCGATGCTTTTGAAGAAGCTACCGAAAAGGCAGACGACGTTATCGAAGAAGTTGCTGAAAATGCGAAAGATACTGCAGAAGATTTTGCTGATGAAGTAAAAGACTTTGTAGAAGAAGTTACCGAAGCTGCTGCTGAAACCGCTCAGAATGTAGAAGAATCCGTAGAAGAATTCTTTGATGACGAAGCATAATTACCGATTTCCGGTCCAATAATTATCGGCCCAAGGATTCGTCCGATGATTCCAAGGATTCGCGGTTCTGCGCTAATGATACAACAGAAAGCCCCTTGTCCTGTGACAAGGGGCTGTTTTTGTTCATCCATCCGAAGCATTTCGTTCACTACTTCTTCTGTTTCATTTTTTCAATCAGGATTTCCTTCACTTCTCTGGCACGGTCCTTCATTCTTTCGTTGGAAGATGGTGAAACAATAATATTGGAAACCAGCTTGCCAGATACTTCATATTTACCGAATTCCATTGCCAGTACGGCAATCAGATAATCCACGGTATTCTGGTCCATACCGCAAATCGGTCCGCTTTCGCTCTGCCTTGCACCGATGAAGCCTTCCAGGGCGTTTTTCATAAATTCCCGCTCCAAGACTTTGGCCTCCTTTTGCCTGCTTGCATAATCCGGATCATCTACCGGCATATTTTCCTGCATCGCCTGGGCAAGCCAGCCTGCTTTCAGACAAATATATGCCTTTTCACTGGCCTTAGCCTTTTTCACTATGGCATTTACCAGACAAAGCTGATACCGCTCTATGGCATCCTCATAAGAATAGGTTTCTTTCCACACAATGTTTCTCCGGAAGGTGGCCGAAATATTCTCCTTCACCGCCTTCACCTGGGTGGGTGCCATATATCCGAAAAATCTGGAAAGAGACGCATAGCCGCAGTGCGGACATACAATCACATCATACTTAAGAGGTTCAATTTCCTCATAAACAGGACGCAGATTGAGCTCCGTACGGGCCAGTTTCGCCTTGCCTGTCTTTAAGGTTCTCTCCTTCATGCTCTGATAGCAAACCGGACACTCATAGGTTTTATCAAAAAGAAAATCCGTTTCCATTACCACCGTTTCCGGTGCCTTAGACTTTACAATCTCTGCCTCTTTTGAATCTGCCTCATCAAACAGATTCATTCCTTCTAATCCTCCAAGGCCCAGTTTATCAAGTCCGGACAGCAATCCTGCCATGTAGTTACCTCCTATGCTTTGGGTAATACAAAAGAGCTCTTCAGTGAAACAATACGGTTAAATACAAGGTGGTCTTCCGTGGTATCCTTAGGGTCTACACAGAAGAAGCCCTGTCTTACAAACTGGAATCTGTCAAAAGGCTTTGCTTTGGCAAATTCGGGTTCTAAATAACATTCCTTAAGTACGGTCAGGGAGTTGGGATTTAAGTTCAGGGAACCATCCTCATTATAAACACCCTTTTCTTCATCAATGATGTTTTCGTACAAACGTACTTCCGCCTTCACAGCCTGCTTTGCGGATACCCAGTGAATGGTACCCTTAACCTTACGTCCGTCGTTGCTGTTTCCACCCTTTGTTTCAGGATCGTAGGTTGCATGGATTTCCACGATGTTGCCGTCTTCATCCTTCACACAGCCGGTACACTTTACAAAGTACGCATTCATCAGACGCACTTCATTACCGGGGAACATACGGAAATATTTCTTGGGCGGCTCTTCCATGAAGTCTTCGCGCTCAATATATAACTCTTTACCAAAAGGTACCTGTCTGCTGCCCATTTCGGGATTCTCCAGATTTAAAGGTGCCTCCAGCATTTCAATCTGATCTTCCGGATAATTGTCAATAATTAATTTTATCGGATCAAGCACTGCCATCAGACGGGGTGCTTTGGGCTTTAAATCCTCACGGATACAATACTCAAGAGCTGCGTAATCCGCAACGGAATGTGCCTTGGATACGCCGCACATTTCTACGAACATACGGATAGACTCCGGTGTAAAGCCACGTCTTCTGAGGGCAGAAATGGAAACCAGTCTGGGGTCATCCCAACCGTCCACGATTCCGTCCATAACCAGCTTCTTGATATATCTCTTACCGGTTACCACGTTCTTTAAGTACATCTTCGCCTGTTCAATCTGCTTGGGAGGATTGGGATATTCCAGCTCCCTTACAACCCAGTCGTACAACGGTCTGTGGTCTTCAAATTCCAAGGTACAGATGGAATGGGTAATTCCTTCAATGGCATCCTCAATGGGATGTGCAAAGTCATACATGGGATAAATACACCATGCATCACCGGTATTGTGATGACTCATATGGGCAACCCTGTAAAGAACCGGGTCACGCATGTTGATATTGGAAGAAGTCATGTCAATGCGGGCACGGAGTACCTTTTCACCGTCCGCATATTTGCCTTCCTTCATCTCTTCAAATAATTTCAGGTTTTCTTCCACGCTACGTGTGCTGTAGGGATCTTCCTTACCGGGTTCGGTAAAGGAACCTCTGTATTCCCTGATCTGTTCTGCAGACAAATCGGAAACATAGGCTTTGCCCTTCTTAATCAGCTTCACTGCACCTTCATACATCTCACCGAAATAATTGGATGCATAGAATAAACGGTCTTCCCAATCTGCACCAAG
Source organism: Lachnospiraceae bacterium (assembly GCA_017561085.1). Classification (GTDB taxonomy): domain Bacteria; phylum Bacillota; class Clostridia; order Lachnospirales; family Lachnospiraceae; genus Suilimivivens. The sequence continues at coordinate 34,038 of JAFZDQ010000127.1, read as the reverse complement.
CCACGCAACGTCTGCCTTAATGGACTCAACGAATTCAATGTCTTCCTTGGTAGGATTGGTATCATCAAAACGCATGTTGAATTTGCCGCCGTATTTCTGGGCAATTAAATAGTTTACCAAAATTGCTTTGGCATGTCCGATATGCAGATATCCGTTGGGCTCGGGAGGAAATCTGGTATGCACCTTGTCATAAACACCCTCCGCAAGATCCTTGTCAATAATCTGCTCTATAAAGTTTCTGGATACTACTTCTTTTTCTTCGGTAGCTTCTACTGCTTCTGCTACATTCTTTTCCATTTCGCTCATCACACTAAACTGCCGTCCTTACGTAAAAAGCACGGCTTTACCTCCTAAAGCTTAAATCTAACTTTCATCATAGCACAATTTGAGTTATTATCCAACTATCTTTTCTTACATTTCTTCATAAGACATGAAAAAGATATCTCTTTCCACCACAAAAATATCCTGTCGGTCGTTGCAACGCACTGCCAGAAAATCCCCCGGCTTTCCAAGCTGATATTTTTCACTGTCATAAATAGAAAATACCTTCACCATGCGTGTCAGTTCCTTGGCATGGATATGGGTTTCTTCTTTGGGGATGCAGACCTTGGCGTACCGCATAAGCTCCATCGTCCTGCCGTCCAATTTATTGTGGATGGTAGGGGCATATTCCGCCTTCACAAGGCTGCTGTCCATCACATACTGCATTTCCAGGGCACGATATTCTTCCAGGAATTTCGCGCTTTTCATGGGATACACTTCTCCCCTAAGGCCAATCACCAGTATCAAGTCATCTTCTACGATTCTCTCCAAATCCCCCTGCCAGGTTCTGATGATAATGGGCGTACCGATAGGTAATATTTCTCCTACTGCCATATAACCTTCGGGATTATCTTTCTTCAGATATGCCTTCATATCCGTAATATCAATCTGATATGCTTTGGCATCGATAATCAGGCAGTTATCATAATATTCATTCAGTTTTTCGCTGAAATAAATCTCCGTCTGTATCAGCGGATGCTTCTCATACAATTTACTTTTCCGTAAGACCCCGCCTGCCTTTTCTTTGTGTCCGCCGCCGGACCCTAAGCTGTCTGCCAGATAAGCCGCCAATTCATTGGCCCGTACCTCTTTGACGCAGCTTCGCACGGAAAACTTAATCCCGTCCTTCAGCTCATTGTACACCACGCAGGTATCCACACCGTCTACCTGCAAAAGGAAATCACTAATCAGGCCCAATAAATTAGGATCACAGGGATTTGCCTTAATAATGGCATAACGGTAATCCTCATTATAAATATGCTTAATCAGGGCAAGCCCCGCGATTTCCAGCTCATGCCGGGAAAGATTGGAATTCCTGAACCGGTGAATCAGGCTCTTTTCACAAGGCAGGGCATCCCGCATATCCCTATCCAGGGGATTATAAATCTCGGCAAACTGATTGGTATCCGCAAAAAGACCATAGTATAATGCGGTTCCCAGTTTTTCCTTTCCGGTAAAAGAAAAGCCTTCTTCCTTCATCATGCTCCAAACCAGGGTAGCGCAGCTGCCCAGATTGGACCGCACCTCCATAAGGGGGATACTTACCTCCGGCTGGTGATGGTCAATAATGGCCACCTCGTCTGCTGTAAGCCCGGTCACATTACCGGCACCGTACTGACAGTCAACCGTAATTAAGAGCCCTTCCACGGATTCTGTTGCATCCTCCAGATAAACAACGGGAATCCCCAGCTTTTCAATCATCAAAAGCAGATTTTTCTTTTGAATCCTGTTACTTCCTGCATAAAGCAGCCGGACGTCTTTTCCTTTTTCTGCAAAATAAGTATATAGCCCAAAACCGGAAGCCAGTGCATCCGCATCCGGATTATCATGACATTGAATGGTTATGGGGTTATATTTTTCCAATTCTCGCAGTTTCATAAATAACTTTTACCTTTCACTGATAAGAGGTGTATATTTCTTTTCAAAATCCGCTTGCGGCATGGGTCTGTCGAAATAATATCCCTGTACCAGATTCACCCGCATTTCTGACAAAATCTGATACTGAATCATCGTTTCCACGCCCTCCACACAAAGGTTTACGTCAATGGCATCTGCCAGCTCCGCCACCATTTTGATAAAGGATTTCGCATAAGAATCACGTTCCATATCCTTGATAAAGCTTTGGTCCACCTTAATTACATCAAAAGGAATTTCCCTGATGTGATTTAAGGAAGAATAACCGGTGCCGAAATCATCCAGTGCAATCCGGACACCAAGCTGCTTGATACTGCTTAAAATTTCTTTCATTCTTTCCATATCGTTTATGGCAAGACTTTCCGTAACCTCTAAGGTCAGATTATGGGGAACGATTCCGGTTTCTTCCACCGTTCTTCTTACGATATCCACAATATCTGCCTGCAAAAGCTGAACCACGGAAAGGTTTACATTAATCTTGTATTCGGAATAGCCATGGTCATTCCAATATTTACAATGCCTGCAGGCTTCCTTTAACACATAATTGCCAATGGGATTAATCAGACCCAAATATTCCGCAAGGGGGATAAATTCTGACGGCGGTATAAAACCAAGTTCCTCATTATTCCAACGGATAAGGGCTTCCGCTCCGGTACAGGGATTCCCCTCCTTTTGGACATCAATAATGGGCTGATAATAAATTTCAAACTCCTGATATCCGTTTGCGGTAGCGTCTCTCATATTTTTCTCCATATCAAGACGCTTGCCGGAGGATGCTTCGATATTGTCCGAATACTGGGCTACACGGTTTTTACCGTGCTTCTTGGCCTCATACATGGCAATGTCGGCCTTCTTGATGAGCTCATGGACTGCACTTCCGCTGTCCGGGAATTCCACCACGCCCATACTCATGGTACAGTAATAATCGGCATCCTTCAAAAACCAGGGCTTCATAAAGATATTCCTGATATCACTGACAATTTTTTCAAATTTATGATACCCGTCAGGCGGGATAATAATGACAAATTCATCGCCACCCATACGGTAACAGGTATTTTCAATGCCATCAATTCTCTGGATGCTGTGGGAGATGGACTTTAGGAGTACATCCCCGTACTGGTGTCCCAGTCCGTCATTGATATGCTTAAAGTCATCCAAATCCAAGTAGAGAATCGCGCCCTTGCGACCGGTTTTACTGGCTTCATCCACATACTTGGCTAAGTCTCTTTCGCAGCACATACGGTTATACAAGCCGGTCAAAAAGTCCGTGTACGCCTGCTGCTCTATTTTACGCTGATAGCTCTTCTTTTCGGTAATCTCATACAGGGCACATAGCAACACCGGTTTGCCGTCCACCCAGTTTATCCGGGTATAATACAGTTCGTACCAGTGCTCCCTGTGAGGCAGATAAATTTCTCCAATTCCGTTTTCGGAGTGGATTTCCTTTGCAAGATATCCCTGCATACTGCCGTCTTTCAGTTCCCGCTCGAAATTGTAGCGCATGCTCCGGTTGGTAAAAAGGCAATTTCCGCTTTCAATATCCTGCACATAAATGGAACTGCCGGCATTGTCCAAAATGGCTTCCAGGGCCGCATAAGAACTGGCCAGGGAATTCTTTTGGATTCTTCTGGTCATGATATTTTGTAAAATCTTGACAGAGTCATTTAACAGTTTGATTTCCTCAACCTGCCAGATTCTCTCTTTCACACACTCTGCAAAACAGGCATGCATGGAAATACTTCCGTTAATGACTATAGGCAGTACAATAACGGATTTCAGTCTCAGTTCATTGAGCTGCTTCCTTTCCTCGTCCTGCAGATAGGAGTTTTCGGAAAGCACAAGTGCCTTTTCCGTGTATAAAAAGAATGGCCGCGGTTGCTTTACCGTACCTTCATAGGGATTTCGCAGTCCTTCATTCCGCCAGTCGGCAATGATATCCATATATCCTTCTTCTGCAGAAGGACGGCAAACTGCCGCAACACTGATATTCAAATAAGTGCCCAGATATTTTAGCAGCTTAATCATAATTCCTTCTATGGAATCATCGCTTTCCAACAGTTGGACTATACTGGTCAATGTCTCGCTTCTGCGAAGGGCACTCTCCATCTCACGCTCAGAATACTTGCTCCTGCGGGTTTCAGCCTGGGCATTCATAACAGATAACTTATTCTTCACCAGTTCCACGGAAATGTCCCTGAAATAGTCTACCGCCCTGTCAAATTCCCGTTCGGTCAACGTGCTGGTAAAGCCGTTTAGGGGTTCTTTTTCATAAGTTTCATCCCCTAAAACGTCAGAAAGCACACCACAAACAAGCCAACTGATGACCGGCCTTCCTGCTGACTTAACGGTTACTACCGCTAATCTCAGATTCGGATACGCCGTTTCTTCAATTGCCTGATCTTCCAGTGCACTTTCGGATACGCGATACCATATACTTCTTAACTGTTCTTTATCTACTAACTTAAGTACTCTATCCTTTTCCTGTGGATTTCCTCCAAACTCAGTAAGCGGAATACCTCTGCTGTCTACACAACAGGCAAAGACATTCGTCATTTCGCAAAAATACTTCTGCCAGATTTCCAGTTCTTTCCCTTGTATAACCCCCTGGACCGACTGGGAAGTATCCTGCCGCATGATGTCTCTTTCCCAATGACCTGCTGACACTTCTGTCTCCTCCCAATTCTGATACCCTTACCTTCCAAAGAATATCTAATATAGGAGAAATGACCCCCCTGGTCATTTCTCCTATTCTTCTATTTTATTATATTATTCGTTCACACTATAGTTAGGTGCTTCTTTTGTAATGTGAATATCATGAGGATGGCTTTCCTTCAGGGAAGCAGCAGAAATCTTTACGAATCTGCCATTTGCCTTAAGTTCTTCAATGGTCTGTGTTCCGCAGTAACCCATACCGGAACGGAGACCACCGAGTAACTGGAATACGGTGTCTTCCACGGTACCCTTGTAAGCTACACGTCCTTCTACACCTTCGGGAACCAGTTTCTTCGCATTCTCCTGGAAGTAACGGTCTTTACTTCCGTTTTCCATTGCTGCGATAGAGCCCATACCACGATATACTTTATATTTACGTCCCTGGAAAAGTTCAAATGTTCCGGGGCTTTCATCACATCCTGCAAAGATACTACCCATCATACAGATGTTACCGCCTGCTGCAATTGCCTTGGTCATATCGCCGGAGTACTTGATACCGCCGTCAGCGATAATCGGAATACCATATTCCTTAGCCACTGCATAACAATCCATAATAGCGGAAATCTGAGGAACACCGATACCTGCAACCACACGGGTGGTACAAATGGAACCGGGACCGATACCAACCTTAACCGCATCAGCACCTGCTTCAATTAAAGCTCTGGTACCTTCACCGGTAGCTACGTTACCTGCGATAACCTGAAGGTCAGGATATTTTTCTTTTACCATCTTCACGCAATTCAGTACATTCTGGGAATGTCCGTGTGCGGAGTCAAGTACGATTACGTCTACCTTTGCTTTCACAAGTGCTTCTACTCTGTCTAATACGTTTGCAGTAATACCTACACCTGCACCACAAAGAAGTCTGCCCTGTGCATCCTTGGCTGCAAGGGGATACTTAATGGTCTTTTCGATATCCTTAATGGTAATCAGACCCTTTAAGTTAAAATCATCATCTACAATGGGAAGCTTTTCTTTTCTTGCTTTGGCAAGAATCTGCTTCGCTTCTTCAATGGTAGTGCCTTCCTTCGCGGTAATGAGACCTTCGGAAGTCATGGATTCTTTAATCTTCTTAGTGAAATCTGTTTCGAACTTCAGGTCTCTGTTGGTAATAATACCTACTAACTTGCGTCCTTCCGTAACCGGAACACCTGAAATTCTGAACTTAGCCATAAGCGCATCAGCATCTGCCAATGTATGCTCGGGTGATAAAGAGAACGGGTCTGTAATAACACCGTTTTCAGAACGTTTAACCTTGTCTACCTCTTCTGCCTGTGCTTCAATGGACATATTCTTGTGGATGATACCAATACCACCCTGTCTCGCCATTGCAATTGCCATTCTGTGTTCGGTAACCGTATCCATTCCTGCACTCATCATAGGAATGTTTAATTTGATTTTCTTGGTTAACCATGTTGTCAAATCCACTTCGTTGGGGATTACGTTTGAATAAGAAGGTACTAAAAGTACATCATCAAAAGTAATTCCTTCACCAATTATCTGACCCATCTTCTCTCCTCCTGTAAGACATTTATACTTATTTTTAATTGTTGCCTAATCTTTAAATACCTTGCGGGGTGCAATCATGGTAATCGCCTTAATCAGTTCCCCGTTCGGTTCAATGATAACCTGTGTGGTTCCGTCATAAAAGAATGCGAATCTTTTATCCGGCTGTGTTACTTCACCGGAAGAAAAATCCACCACCTTCACCTTGCGGTTTTTGTAGCTGTCTAACTGATGGGAATTGATGGGTGCAAGCACTTCCATCTTACCCATATCAAAAGAAGCAATTCTCTTTCTTTTGGACTTGGCCATAATCTTATCTACGGTAAGTTCCCTGTCCACATAGAGATACTCATACTCTACATCAGCATTCAGATAAATAAAATAAGCGGCAATTCCCATTACCACTCCGATAATAATTGCAGGCCCGAAAACTGCCCCCAATAAAACAAAACACACCGCTATCATAATAGTCAAAATCTTAAGAAATGACATAATAATCGGTGTTTTTCTCTTAACAAGTACTTCAACGTAGGTTTCGTTCATGTCGTCCTCTTTCCTTATAAACTTCATAGGAATTTCCTGTGAAGTAAAAATCTATAATAATATATAATAGTATATTTCCCCGAAAGTTTCAAGTCATATCAATTCCGTTTTCAGAAAAGATTTCTCTTTGTCCGAAAGTATTCATACTTTAGAAACAGTTCATGAATTTTTAATACTTTTATTCCTTTTGTTTCATTGACTTTCATTTCCAATCCCTTTATGATAGTCTAATGAAATAAGTAAATTATGAGTATATTAATACACTTCTTGAAATTTTGCAAGTAGAAAGATGAGGAAATTTTAAAATGGCTCCAAAAGACAAAAGAGAACCAAGACCCTACCGCGGAGTAAATGACGAAATCAGGGAACAAACCCAAAAGATGAAGGATATGACCCTAAAGGGCAAACTTTCCTATTTCTGGCATTATTATAAAGTACACACCTTTGTTACCGTACTGATCCTGTGTGTCATCATTAATTTAGTTGTTACCGTCGTTACCAAGAAAGATACCGCCTTTTATGGGGTTATGCTTAATGCATATATGCTGGACCGGGCAACCATGGAAACGAAATTCGGTGATTACATCGGTATCGATACCGAAACTGCCGAATGCCTGATTGACACGGACTCTTCTTTTTCCTATCAGACCATGTCCGAATTCGATGTGGCCACCAACCAGCAAATGGTTGCTTTAATCCAGAGCCGGGACTTAGATGCCTGCGTGCTTAATGACCAGGTTTTCTTTAACTACTCCTTTAACGGCATGATGGCCGATTTAAGGGAATATCTTTCCGAAGAGGATTTAGAACTCCATAAGGACAGACTTTACTATATTGATTTGGCCGCCATCCGCAGGGCCGAAGAAAATCCCATCACCTATGAAGAAATGATGGAAGAAGCAGAAATCCGCAGGGATGCCACCTTAGAAGATATCATAGCCGAGGCCGACACCCACAGAGACCCTTCCACTATGGAAGAACCGGTACCTGTCGGAATCTTCCTGGAGGATTCTCCTTTTATTCAGAAGACCAACTCCTATCCCGGAAGGGTGCCCATCTTCGGCATCGCCGGCACCACCAAACGTCCGGAGGTATGTATTCAATATTTACACTTCCTGTTTGATGAAAACATCCCCTTTGAGGAAGCAATTGCAGAATCGATATTTTAAAACAAAAACCGAAGCTTTACGCTTCGGTTTTTTATTCGCCTGTTTATCGGTAATTTCCTGTCCGATTTTATAATCTGATTAATACGAAAATATCATAAATTGCTTTGATTGCCGCTTCGAAATCTTCATTGGTAACACCGATGATGATGTTAAGCTCACTGGATCCCTGGTCAATCATCTTTACGTTTACGTTTGCATGGGAAAGGGCGGAGAAAATACGTCCCGCTGTACCCCTCGTAGACTTCATACCGCGTCCTACAACCGCAATCAGTGCAAGGTCAGCTTCAATATCGATGGAGTCGGGGTCTGCCAGTCTGTGAATTGCAGATACCACCTTCTGTTCCTTATGCATGAATTCATCCTGATGTACGAACACTGTCATGGTATCAATTCCGGAAGGAGTATGCTCAAAGGAGATACCGTAGTCTTCAAAGGCCTGAAGCACCTTACGTCCGAAACCAACCTCGGAGTTCATCTGCTCTTTTTCAATATTAACGGAGCAAAAGCCCTTCTTACCTGCAATACCGGTGATGACATATTTGGATTTCTGGCAGGTACTTTCTACAATCCAGGTACCTTCATCCTCAGGCTTGTTGGTGTTACGGATATTAATCGGGATACCTTCTCTTCTTACCGGGAAGATGGCGTCTTCATGAAGTACGCTAAAGCCCATGTAAGAAAGTTCACGAAGTTCCCTGTAGGTTACGATATCGATAGGTTCGGGATTATCAATGATTCTGGGGTCCGCTACCAAAATACCGGATACGTCGGTCCAGTTTTCGTATACATCTGCCTTGATGGCTCTTGCCACGATGGAACCGGTAATATCGGAACCGCCTCTGGAGAAGGTTTTCACCACGCCGTTTTCGTATGCGCCGTAGAATCCGGGAATTACCGCTCTTTCTACACCGTCAAGTCTTTCCTTCAGAATCTGATTGGTTACTTCTGAATCAAAGTCACCGTTTTCCTTAAAGCGGATTACTTCAGCCGCATCAATAAATTCATAGCCAAGATAAGCAGCCATAATTTTACCGTTTAAAAATTCCCCACGGGAAGCCGCGTAGTTTTCACCTGCTTTTGCCTTGAAATCCTTTTCAATTACCTTAAACTCTTCTGTCAGGGTAAGGGTAAGGGCAAGTCCGTCGATAATTTCCTGGTAACGTGCTTCGATTGCAGCAAGCTCCTTTTTGAAGTCTTTGCCTGCTTCTGCTAATCTGTAGCAACCGTATAACATATCGGTTACCTTGGTGTCGTTAGAAAATCTTTTTCCGGGAGCGGAAGGTACTACATATTTCCTCTCTTTATCTGCATGGATGATTTCTCCTACCTTTTTAAACTGCTGTGCGCTGGCAAGAGAACTTCCGCCAAACTTTACTACTTTTTTCATGTCTCTCTCCTCATAAACGTTCTTTATTTTTCAAGCAATTTATCGATAATGGTATGTCCCTTTTCTACAAAATTGCCGCTTGCTTTCGCATCTTTTTCACTGTAATCCCAGGTGCACTCCTTCTTATCGCTGCTGTCATACAACAAATAAGGAATACTGTCTGCCGTATGGGTTCTTAAGCGAATCGGTGTGGGATGGTCAGGCATTACCAAAAGCCTGTACTTCGTATTCTTTTCATCCAGTGCTTTGGTTAACGGTAAAATGACTCTGCTATCCAGATATTCAATGGCCTGTACCTTACGTTCCACGCTGCCCTGATGACCCATTTCATCCGGTGCTTCCACGTGAATGTAAGCGTAGTCATATTCGCCATCAAGCGCATCTAATGCCGCCTGCACCTTACCTTCATAATTGGTATGTAATCCGCCGTTGGCACCTTCTACATGGGCCACGCCCATACCGGCACCTACCGCAATTCCTTTTAACAAGTCTACTGCGGAAACCATCATACCCTTCACACCGTTTTTCTCCTCAAAGGAAGATAACGCGGGCTTGGTACCGGCGCCCCAGAACCAGCAGCAGTTGGCAGGATTTAATCCCTGTTTCTTACGCTCTATGTTAATGGGGTGATTTACCAATATTTCATAGCTTCTCTTCATCATGGAAAGAAGGTTTGCGTCTGTAGGAAGATACGCTCCGATTACACGGCCCAGAATATCATGGGGCTGGGATAATTCAATTACTTCCCCTTGATTCCAAATCAGACAGTGACGATAGCTGGTACCTACATAAAACTGATAAGTTTCATTCTGCAGTTCCTTGCGGACTGCTTCCAGAAGTACCGCACAATCCTCCGTGCTGATTTCGCTTGAGCTGTGGTCGATGATTGTTTTTTCTTCAAATACGGATTCCTCTTCGGAAATGGTTACGATATTACAACGAAGGGCAATATCCGTATCCTTCATGGGGACGCCGATGCTTAATGCTTCAAGCGGAGAACGTCCGGAATAATAAATCTTCGGATCATATCCGAGAACGGAAAGGTTGGCCGTATCGGACCCGGGCTTCATGCCTTCGGGAATGGTATGTACAAGGCCGATTTCGGCCTGCTTGCTTAAACGGTCCAGGGTAGGAGTTACCGCCGCTTCCAAGGGTGTTTTCCCGCCCAAAGCCTCAATAGGCTCATCTGCCATACCGTCTCCAAGCACTACGATATATTTTTTGTTACTCATTTTATGCCTCGATTCTGATTCTGCTAAGGATTCCTACCTTATCAGCCTTTTCACTGAATTCTTTTTCTGTCATCACATCTGTTACAAAAGCAAATTCGCCTGCTACGTCAGCAGCTACTGCAGAAACAGTTCCGAATACTGCTTTCGCTTCGCTTTCCTTGTCTGCGGAAACTCTTACAAAGAAGCTTCTCTTGGCATCTTCAATACCGCCAAGAACCACATTCTCAGCTTCCCAGAAGCAGGGAATGGTTCTGTCCATGTTTCTTGCGCAGTCAATCACGTCTGCTACCACGGCACTTGCGGTTGCAAGCTTCCCTGCGCCACGTCCGTAATACATGGAATCATCTAACATGTTGCTATGTACAAATACTGCATTAAATACATCATTTACCATAGCAAGCGGATGGTCTGCACCAATCATAAAAGGAGATACCATTGCATAAATCTTGCCGTCTACTTCCTTGCTCTGTGCAAGCAGCTTGATGGTCTTATTCATGCTCTTTGCGTAAACAAAGTCTGTTGCGGTAATCTTGGTAATTCCTTCGGTATAAATATCTTCATATTTCACATTCTTTCCTGCCATCAGGGAAGATAAAATCGCAATCTTACGGCAGGCATCATAGCCTTCCACGTCCGCTTCAGGATTCTTCTCCGCATAACCAAGATCCTGTGCCTGCTTCAGTACGTCTTCAAAGTTAGCACCTTCTCTTTCCATCTTGGTCAAAATATAATTGGTGGTACCGTTTAAAATACCTGTGATTGCTTCAATTTTTTCTGCTGTAAGTGCGCTGTTGATAGGACGGATAATGGGAATACCGCCGCCTACACTTGCTTCAAATAAGTAATTACACTTATTCTCGCGGGCAAGGGCTAACATTTCGGGACCGAAGGCTGCTACCATTTCCTTATTGGAGGTACATACGCTCTTTCCTGCAAGAAGTGCACGTTTGGTATAATCATATGCCACTCTGGTTCCGCCCATGGTTTCGCAGACAATCTGCACCTCAGGGTCGTTTAAAATCACGTCTACATCATGAACTACTTTATCTCCGTAAGGATCTTCCGGGAAGTCCAGTAAGTCCAAAATATATTTTACGTTCAGTTCTTCTCCTGCTTTCTTGTTTACCAGTGCTTTATTTGTTTCAATGACTTCTACGACACCTTTCCCTACTGTACCGTATCCGAATACTGCTACCTGAATCATTGACTTATCCTCCTACTCTTTCGCTAATAATTTAACATTTCTGACACCCGGATGCCCTTCCATGGCTTCCAACATCTCTGATACATCGCCTGTGGTGGGAAGCACCTGTACGCTCAGGCTCAACGATGCAACTCCGTTAATCGGAATACTCTGGTGAATGGTCAGGATATTGGCACCGAACTGTGCAATAATATTCAGCACGTCCGACAAAAGCCCCGGCTCATCCTCCATTTGGAAGGTAAGGGTGATGGTTGTTCCCTGTGAATGTTCATGAAATTCAAAAATATCTTCTTTGTACTTGTAAAAAGAACTGCGGCTGATGCCAACCTGGTCGGCAGCTTCATTCACCGTATGTACTTTACCACTGTCCAAAAGCTTCTTGGCTTCCACAACCTTAAGTAGAACTTCCGGTACCGCCTGCTCCTTTACTACATAATATCTTTTCGCCATAAACTACCTCAAATTCACAAAACCGCGCCGTATATGCTACTATATCCACATGCTAAGGCGCCACAAAAATCCCTCCGTGACGGACATTTGTTTTCGCGCGTCTTTTTCAAAAAGACACTTGTTCGCCACCGAGGGATATTCTATCACGTTTGCACAATTAAGGCAAGTGCTTTTTATTAAATTTTACAACAATTCTTTTAACAGCTGATTTACTACTGCAGGGTCAGCCTTTCCCTTCATGGCTTTCATGGTCTGTCCCACCAAAAAGCCGATGGCTTTTTCCTTACCGTTACGGTAATCCTCTACGGACTGGGGGTTATTGGCAATGACTTCTTCCACCACGCTGCGCAGGGCACCTTCGTCACTGACCGTCTTAAGGCCCGCATCCTCCACATACTTTTCAGGGTCAATATCCTCAGCAAACATTTTTTCAAAAACTTCCTTGGCTACCGTACTGTTAATGGCCTTGGAATCGGTGAGTTTAATCAGCGCTGCCAGATGCTTCGGTGAAAAACGGATGTCTTCCGGATCCATACCATTTTCCTTTAACAGACGTAAGGTCTCCACCATCAGCCAGTTAGACACCTTCTTAGGCTGGGCACCAAGAGCTACCGTCTCTTCAAAAAGGTCCGCCATATGCTTGCTTCCCGTAATAATATCAATATCATAAGCAGGAATGTCAAATTCCCTTTGATACCGCTCCATCTTTGCTTCCCGAAATTCCGGCTGTCTGTCCTTAATCTCTGCAAGGAATTTCTCAAATACAAGCACCGGTACCAAATCCGGGTCCGGGAAATAGCGGTAATCCTGTGCATCCTCCTTGCTTCGCATGGTAAAGGATTCCCCCTTGCCGTCATCCCAGCGGCGGGTTTCCTGAATCACCTTTTCTCCTGCTTCAATCAACGCAATCTGGCGGGCCGTTTCGCCTTCGATGGCTCTCGCAATGGCCCGGAAGGAGTTTAAGTTTTTCATTTCCGTACGGGTACCTAAGGTTTCACATCCTGCCTCTCTGACGGAAATATTCACATCCGCACGCATGGAGCCTTCCTGCAATTTACAATCGGAAGCCCCCAGATACTGAATCAGCATACGGAGCCTCTCAAGGTAAGCAATTACCTCTTCGGCACTTCGCATATCAGGCTCTGACACAATTTCAATGAGGGGAACGCCGGAACGGTTATAATCCACCAGCGAGAAGTTTCCCGATTCATCATGAATCATCTTGCCCGCGTCCTCTTCCATATGAATCTCATGGATTCCGATTTGCTTTTTGCCGCTTTCCGTTTCAATCTCCACACTACCGTTTCTGCAAATAGGCAGATACAACTGGGAAATCTGATAGTTCTGCGGATTATCGGGATAAAAATAGTTCTTACGGTCAAATTTACTAAAGCGGGTAATCTCACAATTCGTGGCAAGTCCCACTGCCACCGCATATTCAAGTACCTGCTTATTTAATACGGGAAGGGAACCCGGCATACCGGTACAAACCGGACAAGTGTGGGTATTGGGTGCTCCGCCAAAGGCTGTGGAGCATCCGCAAAAAATCTTGGTTTTGCTGGCCAGCTCTACATGTACCTCAAGACCGATGACTGTTTCATACTGTTTCACCATCTTAGACTTCCCCCTTTCCGTTCCCGTCCGCTTCTGTATTCGCACATACATCCGCTGCTACGGCTCTTTCATAAGTATAAGCCGCACGGATTAAATTCTTTTCTTTATAACAGTCTCCAATCAGCTGAAGGCCGATGGGAAGTCCTTTTTCATCTTTCCCGCAGGGAATGCTCATAGCAGGAAGTCCCGCCAGATTCACGGAGATAGTATAAATATCCCCCAAATACATCTTCAGCGGGTCAGACAGGCTTTCTCCTAATTTAGGCGCTGTTGTGGGCGCTACCGGCCCCAGAATCACATCATATTTTGCAAAAGCTTCATCAAACGCTTTTTTTATCAGCGCCTTCACCCGAAGGGCTTTTAAATAGTAAGCATCATAATAACCGGAGCTAAGCACAAAGCTGCCCAGCATAATTCTCCGCTTTACTTCCGCGCCAAAGCCTTCGGAACGGGTCTTTTTGTACATATTATGAAGTCCCAGGTAATCCGGTGTGCGATAGCCGTATTTCACACCGTCAAAGCGCTCTAAGTTGGAGCTGGCTTCCGCAGTGGCAATGGTATAATACGCCGGCACCGCATACTCTGTCAGGCTTAAATCAAACTCTTCCACAATAGCGCCTTTTTCCTGTAAGACTTCTGCTGCTTTTAATATTGCTGCTTTTACTTCGGGGTCAAGGCCTTCCCCAAAGTAATCTTTGGGAATACCGATTTTCATCCCCTTTACGTCCTCCACCAGGGCTGCGGTAAAATCGGTGTCATTTCTATTTAAAGAAGTGGAATCTTTTTCATCGTGGGTTGCAAGTACTTCCAGAATGGTTGCACAATCCGTCACATCCTTACAAAGGGGTCCAATCTGGTCTAAGGAGGATGCATAAGCAACCAGTCCGTAACGGGAAACCGTACCGTAAGTAGGCTTCATGCCTACCACGCCGCAAAAAGAAGCCGGCTGTCTGATGGAACCGCCCGTATCACTTCCCAGGGCAAAAAAGCACTCACCGGCCGCCACCGCAGCCGCACTGCCGCCGGAAGATCCTCCCGGCACATACTCCGGATTTACCGGGTTTTTGGTTACGCCAAAGAAGGAGGTTTCCGTGGTTGAGCCCATGGCAAATTCATCCATATTGGTTTTGCCGATGAGAACCGCTCCTGCTTCTTCCAAATTTTTCACCGCCTGTGCAGAATAAGCAGGCACAAAATTGCCCAGCATCTTCGAACCACAGGTAGTCAGTAATCCTTCCGTACAAAGATTGTCCTTGATTGCCACCGGCACTCCTGCAAGAGGACCGCTCAGTTCACCTGCATCAATCTTCTTTTGTACTTCTTTTGCCCTTTCAAGGGCTTTTTCCTTATCAACGGTAATATAACAATGGTACAAAGCCTCTGTTTTTTCAATTTGCGCAAGAACTGCCTGCACCGCTTCCGAAACAGTTACTTTTTTCTCTTTGATTGCTGCTGCCAGCTGTGTGGCAGTCATCGTTAATAAATCCATTTCTGCCATCCTCCTAGCCTACTGTTTTGGGCACCACAAACATGCCTTCCTTTTGCGCCGGTGCATTTTGAAGTATCGCATCCCTGTCATCACCGTTTGTCACCACATCCTCACGAAGCACATTATGAATCGGGAAAACATGGGACATAGGCTCTACACCTGTGGTATCCAGTTCACTCATTTTATCAAAATAATCCAGCATTTTGCCCATATCTGCGGCAGCTGCCTTCTTTTCTTCATCGGACAGTTCCAATTTGGCCAAAATGCCCACATATTCCATGGTTTCATCTGAAATGATATTCGCCATATCCGTATTCCTTTCTTTTCCATGACCTGCTTTCCGTTCTGCCTGTCATGGCATACAAATATTCCTCTTATTAATCTACTACTTTTCCTTTTTGCTGTCTATGATTTTTACCGGTAAGGTTTTTTCCTGTTTGTACTTTTTCCTTCTTTATGATAAAGTATTTACAAAGAAATCTATACAAATACCAAGGAAGAAGGAGTTTTCTTATGGACAAAAAAGAACTGGCAATTGCCAAACATGACATCAAATTCAACTGTGCCCAAGCAGTAGCCTGTGCATTCGCCGAAGAAGTAGGCGTAGATGAAAAAGTATTATTTACCGCTATGGAAGGTTTCGGATTCGGAATGGGTGGCGCAGAAGGTACCTGCGGCGCTTTGTCCGGTGCGATTGCACTTGCCGGCTTTAAAAACAGCGACGGCAACCTTACCGATCCCGGTACCAAAGCAGAAACCTACAAGCTTTCCAAAGAAATGGTAACAAAGTTCACCGAAAAATGCGGCAGCACCGTTTGTAAGGAGCTTAAGGGCCTCGAAACCGGCACCCCTCTCTGTTCCTGTCCCGATTGTATTTGCAAGGGCGTGGAAGTGGTTCAGGAAGTACTTGGGTTATAAATTTTTCAGCCCTTACTGCCCCAAATTCACAACTTAAAAACTATTTATCCACAGTAAAAGACCTGTAGCTCATCCATTGAACTACAGGTCTTTCTTTACGTTTATTTCATCTAAAAATATTTATTTCTTTTTATCAAAGAACTTTTTGGTTTCAGCTGCAACTACACCACTTAATGCTACCAGTGCAATCAAGTTGGGAATTGCCATCAGACCGTTAAAGATATCTGCTACCGTCCAAACTGCTGATACGGTAAGGAAAGGTCCGATTAAAACTGCAAGGATATATAACCAACGATATGCTGTTACAGCCTTTTTGTTACCTGTTGCTACATATTCCAAACATCTTTCACCATAGTAGTCCCATCCGAGAATGGTGGTAAATGCAAAGAAGATCAAACAAATCATTAAGATAAAGGAAGAAATTCCTGCGGGAAGCGGTAAGCCCTGCTGGAATGCAAAATTTGTAACAGCCGCACCTTCAAGTCCGTCTACCTGATAAGCACCTGTAAGTACGATACTTAAACCGGTCATAGTACAAATAATTAAAGTATCAATAACAGTACCGGTCATGGAAATCAGACCCTGCTTTACAGCGGAATCACTCTTAGCTGCAGACGCTGCAATAGGTGCACTACCAAGACCTGCTTCATTAGAGAAGATACCTCTGGCAATACCCTTCTGCATTGCAACCATCATCGCACCAAGTGCACCACCGGCAACTGCCTTCACACCAAATGCGCCCTGAACGATTTCAACAAATGCTGCAGGAATCTTGCTTGCATTGCATACGAGAATAAGAACTGCTGCCACTACATAAATCACTGCCATAAAAGGTACGATAACTTCTGCTACTTTGGAGATTCTCTTAATACCACCGATAACTACCAATGCAACTGCAATAGTTACTACAATACCGGTAATCACAACTGCCCATGTATAGGTATTTCCAAATAAAGTAATGGTATGTGCCGCTTCTGCATCAAAAAAGTTTTGCGCCGCACTGGTAATACCGTTGACCTGTGTAATGGTACCGATTCCCAAAAGACCTGCGCCTGCGCCTAAAATTGCAAATAACTTCGCAAGCCATTTCCATTTGGGTCCCATACCCTTTTCAATATAGTAGAAAGGTCCGCCAAGTACGTGTCCGTCTTCTTTTACTTCACGGTACTTAACTGCAAGGAGACATTCCGCATATTTGGTTGCGGTTCCCAGAAGTGCTGCAATCCACATCCAGAATAAAGCACCGGGGCCACCTGCACAAATCGCGGTAGCCACACCTACGATGTTACCGGTACCGATTGTTGCGGAAAGTGCTGTACATAACGCACCAAAACTGGAAACTTCACCATGTTCACCGGAATTATCATTTTCAAAAATATATTTAAATGCCAGACCCAGTTTAGAAATCTGAAGTCCTTTTACGCGTATGGTAAGCAGAATACCTACTGCAAGAATAAGTACAATCAACGGCACGCCCCACACAAAATCGTCAATCTTTACCAAAAAATCAGTTACTGTCATTTCATTAACCCCTCTCTCTCACAATTCTTATTTATTTTTCTGTTTATCAAAGTATGCCTTGGTTTCTTTTGCCACAACACCGCTTAATGCAAACAATGCAATCATATTGGGAAGTGCCATCAAACCGTTGAAAATATCAGCAATTGTCCACACTGCCGCTACAGTCATATAAGGTCCGATAAATACTGCAAAAATGTATAACCAACGGTATACCTTAACAACCTTCATTTTGCCGCCCGTTAAATATTCCAAACATCTTTCAGAATAATAATCCCAGCCTAAAATAGTAGTAAATGCAAAGAATACAAGACAAAGCATTAATAAGAAGGAAGATACTACTGCAGGAATCGGTAAACCATTGTTAAATGCATAAGTAGTAATCTGTACACCTTCTAATCCTTCTACCTGCCAAGCGCCAGTAAGTACAATAGCAAGACCTGTCATGGTACAAACAATAATGGTATCAATAAAGGTACCGGTCATAGATACCAGACCCTGGCGTACAGGTTCCTTGGTCTGTGCAGCTGCAGCAGCAATGGGTGCAGAACCGAGACCGGATTCATTAGAGAAAATACCTCTGGCAATACCCTTCTGCATTGCTACAATCATAGAACCTACAATACCACCGGTAACCGCCCGAGGATTAAATGCACCTTTAACAATCGTTACAATTGCAGCGGGTACTTCTGTAATATTACATACGATAATCACAATACCTAAAATAACATAAATAACTGCCATAAAAGGTACGATGATTTCAGATACTTTCGCAATACGCTTCACACCGCCGATTAATACCAGGGCAACACAAATTGCTAAAATCAGTGATGCAATTACTACAGTCCATGAATATGTACCAATTCCGGGAATCGTTACAGCCCATGCCTGATTGGGATCGAAAAAGTTTACAACCGCAGAGGCAATACCGTTTACCTGTGAGAAGGTACCGATACCCATAAGACCTACACACACACCAAAAAATGCAAACAATTTAGCCAGCCATTTCCACTTAGTTCCCATTCCCTTTTCAATATAATAGAAGGGACCTCCAAGTGCATGGTTATCTTCATCAATCACACGATACTTTACAGCCAAAAGGCCTTCCGCGTACTTTGTTGCCATACCGAGGAATGCAGCAACCTCCATCCAGAATAATGCGCCGGGACCGCCTGCTGCTATCGCGGTAGCAACACCTACGATATTACCGGTTCCGATGGTAGCTGAAAGCGCTGTACACAGTGCGCCGAAAGAAGAAACCTCACCTTCACCGTCTTCTTCATTTTTCATCATGAATTTCAGTGCTAACGGCAACTTACGAATCTGCAAAAGTCCCAATCTGGCAGTCAGCAATAATCCACCCGCCAAAATCAGTACAATCAGGGGCACACCCCATACAAAGTCGTCAATCGCGACCAGCACATTGTTAATCGTTTCAAACATAGTTGATTCTCCTCCCGCCCTACGGGCATTTAAAATAAAAATAAGAGCTGATAAAAATCAGCCCTCCAAAGAGTAGAACACGCATATAAATGCTCTGTCCTTTTGCCTGAGAGATAAGCAGGTAATCATACCTGCCGTACACCTTCGGCGCCCTTTCATTCAGGGACTCTCCAGAGTCGGGAACCCGTTAATAAAACGTTAATTTTCCCAATTAATAGCAATATATCACAATCCGCCCGTTTACGCAATAGGCATCCACGGAATACCGCCTTGTTTTACGCCAAATTTCTCCCGCATGGCAATCAGGCGTTCAATCTGTTCTTTCGAAAGGGTATTCTGCTTTCCGATTACTTTTTCGGTTATCATCAAAATATTTGCATAGTATTCCATGGATTCCAGCCTGTAGTAGGCCGCATAAGCATCCTCTGCCCAGGTCACCGCTCCGTGATTGGCTAAAAGAACTCCATTATGGGTATGACAATAGGGCGCAATAACTTCCGGCACTTCCTTGGAACCAAGCTCCGCATAAGGTGCCACCGGCACATCACCCAAGGTAATAATCGCTTCCGCCAACACCGGAGAATCTAACGGAATTCCGGCAATGGCGAATGCCGTGCAAATAGGTGGATGGGCATGGCATACGCTTCTTAAATCCGGATTTTCCTTGTAAGCGCGAAGATGCATCTTCAGCTCCGAAGAGGGCTTATGGGTTCCTTTTAAGACATTTCCCTCTAAATCCACTTTCACCAGCATACTCTTTTTCATAAAGCCTTTGGAAACACCGGTGGGAGTAGCCCACACTTCATTTTCACCGGTCCTTACGGAAATATTCCCGTCATTGGCCGCCACAAAATTTCGCACATACATGCGCTGTCCAATATCTAAAATTGCTTTCTTTGCCTCTTTTGCTGTCATATAAGGAACTTTTGATGACATAATTTAGGTTTCCTTTCTACTGATTTTTATCCTTTTGTGCAGAAATCTTCTTCTGTCTGATTTCTTCCAAAGATTCTTTAAACGGTGCCCTGGCAATACCGTACTCTGTCACGATGGCTGTAATTAAATCATTGTCTGTTACGTCAAAGGCAGGATTAAATACCTTCACACCTTCCGGCGCCATCCGTTCCTTATACCACATTTCGGTTACTTCCTCTGCCGGACGCTGCTCAATCTTTATCTCCGCTCCGGTAGGGGTATCATAGTCAATGGTAGAAGTCGGCGCGCAAACGTAAAAAGGTACGCCGTAGCGCTTGGCCACAGTTGCCACTACGGATGTTCCGATTTTGTTGGCAGCATCACCGTTAGCCGCCACTCTGTCGCAACCTACAAACACGGCATTCACCCAGCCGTTTTTCATCACCATAGCTGACATATTGTCACAAATCAGGGTAACATCCACGCCGGAGGAATGTAATTCATAAGCAGTCAGTCTCGCCCCCTGCAAAAGCGGTCTGGTTTCATCCGCAAACACCTTAAAGCCATAGCCTCTCTCCTGTCCCAGATAAATGGGCGCAGTTGCGGTCCCGTATTTACTGGTTGCCAGCTGTCCGGCATTACAATGGGTCAAAATACCGTCACCGGGCTTTACCAGACTCAGGCCATATTCACCAATGGTTTTACAAACCCAGGTGTCTTCTTCTTTGATTTCTACCGCTTCCTTATGTAAAATCTCCAAAACCTCGGTTACCGGTTTCTGTTCTTCACGGCCTGCCTGCAAACAAACCGCTTCCATTCTGTTCAGGGCCCAGGACAAATTCACTGCCGTAGGTCTTGAAGAATTCAGATACTCCTTTTGCTCTTTGAACTTTTCATAAAATTCTCCGAAAGGCATTTCACGATTTTCGCCTGCGTCTTTCACACCATCCGCCCTAAAATCCTTGACGATATTCTTCGCCAGTACATAAATACCAAAGGCTGCCGCCACGCCGATGGCAGGTGCACCTCTTACCTTCAAAAGATAAATGGCATCCCAAATCTCCTGTGCAGTGTGTAAGCGGATAATTTCGGTTTTCCCCGGCAAAAGAGTCTGGTCTATAATTACGACACTACTGTCATTATCATCCAATTCCACGGTTTCATAGTCCATAATGTTTTTTTCAGCCATAATGTACTCCCACTCCTTATCGTATCTTAAATCTCTGATTTTTTGTGCAATTCCTCTACTGCTTCTATTGCTAATGAAACCAAACAAATCACAATCGCAACAGCGGTCAGCAATCCGTTCAGTTTACGGTTTAATTTCTTGCGTTGCTTCTTTTGAGCCTTTGCTTTTTTCTTTTGCAGCTTTTTTTGTGCTTTTACTTGCTTGCGTTCTATTTTTGACATTCTTGTCACCTCATATTGACTATTTAAGTCTAAGTTTTCCTTCCCAAATTTACGGTACTTACTGTTTCGCCATCGTAATATCCGCGTATTCTCCACGGCTTACTTTCAGTAAATCTTCCGGTTTCAACCTGATTTGGGAACCTAAGCGTCCACCACTTACAATAATCTCCGGAAGATCCATTGCCGAACTGTCAACCCGAGTAACATATTGTTTCTTCATCCCGATGGCCGTACAGCCGCCTCTGATATATCCCGTCACTTTGTTAATGTCCTTAACCGGTATCATGGAAACTGCTTTTTCACCAACACTTTTCGCTGCCTTCTTCAAATCCAGTTCTTCTTCAATGGGAATCACGAAGACAAAATAATTCTTACTGTTTCCTTCCGTCACAAGAGTCTTATATACGATTTCATGCGGCTGGGACAGCATATCTGCGATTTGGATTCCGTCAATAAACTCCTCACATTCATAAGTATATTGGGTGAAAGGAATCTTCTCTTTCTCTAATATACGCATGGCATTGGTTTTTATCTCTTTATTCTTGGCCAGAGCAAGGCTCCTTATCCGTCAAAAATAATTCCTACAACCTTTATTTTCTCATAATTTAACCAAAAAGGAAACCCAAAACTAATAAAGTTTACACTTTTGTGTAATCTTCGCGCGCGAGCGGGTCGCAAAGCGACACCTTCCTTGCCGCGAGCTGCGCATCATATTTTTTCGTCACAGGAAATTCCTAAGACGAAAAAAACAGCTGAAAGAAAGTATACACTCTCTTTCAGCTGTCATATTACTGCAAGTAAAGCTACTTATGCAAGTTCTGCCTTTAACTGTTCTGTTAATGCAGGGAGAATCTTGTTTAAGTCACCAACAATACCGTAATCAGCTACTTCAAAGATAGGAGCTGTTTCGTCTTTGTTGATTGCAATGATGATATCAGATTCTTCCATACCTGCTACGTGCTGGATAGCACCGGAAATACCGATTGCAAAGTATACGTTAGGACGAACGGTCTTACCGGTCTGTCCAACCTGAAGATCTTTGGGTTTCCAGCCAGCGTCTACAACTGCACGGGAGCAGCTTACGGTACCGCCAAGTACTGCTGCAAGGTCTTCAAGAAGCTTGAAGTTTTCTTCGCTTCCAACACCACGGCCACCGGATACAAGAATCTTAGCATCCATGATATCAGCTACGTCAGAAACAGCCTTAACAACCTTTAAGATTTCAACATACTTGTTGTCAGGTGTGAAACCGGGATTGTAATTGATAACTTCTGCTTTCTTTCCAACTTCTCTGGGAGCTTTCTGCATAACACCGGGACGTACTGTAGCCATCTGAGGACGGAATGCAGGACAAGCGATTGTAGCGATTGTGTTACCACCAAAAGCGGGACGTGTCATGAGCAGCTGGTTGTGAAGCTGTTCTTTTCCGGGAATGGGGTTGATCGGGAAATCACCGATATCAAGCTGTGTACAGTCTGCTGTTAAACCTGTGTGGATTCTTGCAGATACTCTGGGGCCTAAATCACGGCCGATTGCAGTAGCACCTACGAGAACGATTTCAGGCTTGAATTCGTTAATTACAGATGAAAGAGCATGTGTATAAGGCTCTGTTCTGTATTCTGCAAGTTCAGGGTCATCTACTAAGATAACCTTATCTGCACCGTATTCAGCAAGTTCATCAGCAAGTGCTGCAACACCTGAACCGATTAATACTGCTGTTACTTCTGTGCCTAAATCTTTAGCAAGGTCTTTACCTTTGCCAACTAATTCCAAAGCGATTCCGCTAAGTTCATTATCTACCTGCTGAGCGTAGACAAATACGCCCTTATAATCCTGAATATTCATTTTGAACCTCCGTATATTTTATCGATTAGATAACATGTTTGTCTTTTAATTTACCAACGATATAAGCTACTGCTTCAGTAGGATCAAGAGCAACCTTTTCACCGGCACCCTTTCTTACCTTATCGGAAGCCTTAGCGATCTGTGTAGGTGAACCCTTAAGACCTAAGTTGGAATCTTCAACATCCTTAAGGTCTGCTCTTCCCCAAACAGTGATTTCTGCATCATATGCATCAAAGATACCGCCGGGAGTCATGTAACGAGCTTCATTTAATTCAGCAAGAGCTGTAATTAAGCAAGGCATCTGAGCCTTTAATACATGATATCTGTCATCATACTGACGTTCAACGATTACGCTGTCACCTTCGATTTCGATCTTCTGTGCATAGGAGATTACAGGGATTCCGAGATGTTCGGAAATCTGAGGACCAACCTGTGCGGTATCGCCATCGATAGCCTGACGGCCTGTGATGATTAAGTCATATTCTAAGTTACGGATTGCACCTGCAAGTGTCTGGGAAGTAGCCCAAGTATCAGCACCACCAAGTACACGGTCTGTTACAAGGATACCCTTGTCAGCACCCATAGCCATTGCTTCACGAAGAACTTCTTCAGCTTTAGGAAGACCCATTGTAATTGCTGTAACTTCTGCGCCATACTGATCTTTTAATCTAAGTGCTGCTTCTAAGCCTGCTTTGTCATCAGGGTTCATGATTGTAAGCATTGCACCTCTGTCAAGTGTACCATCGGGATTGAATTTAACGCCACCCTTTGTATCAGGTACCTGTTTAATACAAACAACGATTTTCATTGTGTTATCTCTCCTTATTCTCTATTTTAATTACTTAAGTAATGCGCCAGAGATTACCATTCTCTGAACTTCAGATGTACCTTCGTAAATTTCAGTAATCTTAGCATCTCTCATCATACGTTCTACATCGTATTCTCTGATGTAACCGTAACCACCGTGGAGCTGAACAGCCTTGGTAGTAACTTCCATAGCAACTTCTGCTGCGTATAACTTAGCCTGAGCTGCTTCGATGGAGTAAGATTTCTGAGTAGCCTTAGCCATAGCTGCCTTGTAAACAAGAAGTCTTGCAGCTTCAACCTTAGTAGCCATGTCAGCTAACTGGAACTGTGTATTCTGGAATGCACCGATTGCACGACCGAACTGTTTTCTTTCTTTTACATATTCGATTGTTCTGTCAAGAGCACCTGCAGCAAGTCCGAGAGCCTGAGCAGCGATACCGATACGTCCGCCGTCAAGAGTATGCATAGCGATACCAAATCCCTTACCTTCTGCGCCAAGGAGATTTTCCTTAGGAATACGGCAATCTGTAAAGATTAATTCGTATGTGGATGAACCACGGATACCCATTTTCTTTTCTTTCGTACCGAAAGTAAATCCGGGTGTTCCTTTTTCTACGATGAAAGCAGAAATCATCTTTTTGCTTCTGCCCTTAGCATCTGTAACAACGTTGGTTACAGCAAAGATAACATAAATGTCAGCTTCTTTACCGTTTGTGATGAAGATCTTGGAACCGTTAAGTACCCATTCGTCACCATCTAAAACAGCCTTTGTCTGCTGACCCTGAGCGTCTGTACCTGCACCGGGTTCAGTTAAACCGAAAGCACCAAGCTTTTCACCTTTTGCAAGGGGAACTAAGTATTTCTGCTTCTGTTCTTCTGTACCGTATGTCTGGATAGGATCACAGCAAAGAGAGGTATGTGCGGAAACGATAACACCTGTAGTACCGCAAACTTTGGAAAGTTCTTCTACACACATAGCATATGTTAAAGGATCACAACCCTGTCCGCCGTACTCCTTCGGAACGGGAATTCCGAGGAAACCAGCCTTTGCCATTTTTTCAACTGTTCCTCTGGGGAAGATTTCTGTTTCGTCAACTTCCTGAGCCAGAGGCTTTACTTCTTTTTCTGCAAACTCTTTGAAAAGAGATCTTGCCATTTCATGTTTTTTGGTTAACATAAAATCCATGGTATTTATTCCTCCATTATAAATATTATAAATGTTTTACATTACTGAGCATCAACAGGGGTTTTGGTTCTGTCTGCATTGTATACGTAGAAGCCCTTACCGCTCTTAACACCAAGGTTACCGCCACGAACCATCTTACGGATAAGAGGACAAGCACGATACTTGGAATCACCTGTTTCTTTGTAAAGAACGTCCATAATAGCAAGGCAGATATCAAGACCTACGAAGTCACCTAATTCTAAGGGACCCATGGGATGATTTGCACCAAGCTTCATAGCTGCGTCAATACCTGCGATATCGGAAACACCTTCCATTTTGATGAAAGCAGCTTCGTTAATCATAGGGATTAAGATACGGTTTACTACGAAACCTGCAGCTTCATTTACCTGAACGGGTGTCTTACCGATTTCTTCGGAAATCTTAATGATGGTATCAACTGTTTCCTGAGGAGTGTTCACACCAGCGATAACTTCTACTAATTTCATACGGTCTGCAGGATTGAAGAAATGCATACCGATCATGGGACGGTTTAATCCGTTACCGATTTCTGTGATGGAAAGGCTGGATGTGTTGGATGCAAATACACATTCAGGCTTAACGAACTTATCAAGTTCAGCGAAAGTATTTTTCTTAACTTCCATGTTTTCGAATACAGCTTCTACGATTAAATCGCAATCAGCACAAAGATCTTCTTTAAGACCTGCAGTGATTCTGCCAACGATAGCGTCAGCTGTTTCCTGTGTCATTTTTCCTTTTTCTACTAATTTAGCATAGCCTTTAGCGATTTTGTCTTTACCGCCGTCAGCCCATTCCTGCTTAACGTCGCAAAGTGCAACTTCATAACCTTCTGTCTGTGCAAAAGCTTTTGCAATACCCTGGCCCATAGCGCCGGCACCAATAATACCTACTTTCATTGTAGTTCCTCCTTAAAAATTTTTATTTGTTTTTGAAAGGTTCTTTTACTTTTTCTTTGTTCTTGTCTAAGAAGAATGCCATACCATACTGCTGGTCTTCTGTTTCGAAGCAGTCGCCAAAGAGTTTTTCTTCGATAACGATAGCTGCGTCCATTGATGCGTCAAGACCTTCGTTGATTGCTTTCTTGCAGTTACGAACTGCAATGGGAGCGTTCTTAGCGATACCTGCTGCCATCTTTTCAGCTGCGGGCATTAATTCTTCCTGTGTATAGATTGCATTTACAAGACCGATTCTGAATGCTTCGTCAGCCTTGATGTTTCTTGCTGTATAAATCATCTGCTTCGCCATACCTGCGCCTACAAGACGAGCAAGTCTCTGTGTACCACCGAAACCGGGTGTGATTCCGAGACCAACTTCAGGCTGTCCGAATACTGCGTTGTCAGAACAGATTCTGATATCACAGCTCATAGCGATTTCACATCCGCCGCCTAATGCAAATCCGTTGATTGCAGCAATTACGGGGATAGGGAATACTTCTAATTTACGGAATACGTCATTACCCTTCTTGCCGAAAGCTTCGCCTTCTGCCTTGGTAAGAGTACTCATTTCACCGATATCAGCACCTGCTACGAAAGATTTCTGGCCTGCACCTGTTAAGATAAGGCATCTTACTTCGTCAAGATTCACTGCATCAAGTGTTGCATCAAGTTCTTCAAGAACCTGGGAATTCAGTGCATTTAATGCTCTTTCACGGTTGATGGTGATTACGCCGTATGCACCTTTCTGTTCGTATACGATAAATTCCATTGTCGTAAACTCCTTTTCTTTTTATTAGTTTTCAGGACAGTTCTGCACTTATCTTTGGTAAAAGAAGCAGTTTCAGCCCTGTTATTCACATAGTTCTAAACATTCTGATAAGCAGACCTAAAAATTTAAGCCTGCTTATCCTTATTTTAATGTTCTAAATTAGTCTTCGATCTTAACGATAGTGGAGCAACCCATACCGCCGCCGATACAAAGTGTTGCAAGACCGGTCTTAGCACCCTTAGCCTGCATTTCATGAAGCAGTGTAACAAGGATACGGCATCCGGAAGCACCTACGGGATGTCCTAATGCGATAGCACCACCATTGGGGTTAAGCTGCTTATCAACATCGATTCCGAGGTCCTTACCTACTGCGATAGACTGTGCTGCGAAAGCTTCGTTTGCTTCGATGATATCGAAGTCTTCGATCTTCATGCCTGCTTTTTCCATAACCTTCTTGGTGGAGTAAACAGGACCGATACCCATAACTTCGGGACGGCAGCCTGCAAGTCCGCCTGCTACGAAAGTAGCCATGGGCTTAACGCCTAATTCTTTTGCTTTTTCTTCGCTCATAACAACGATTGCTGCTGCACCGTCATTGATACCGGAAGCGTTACCAGCTGTAACGAAACCGTCTTTGTTAATTGCACGAAGTTTAGCAAGACCTTCAATAGTAGTTCCGGCACGAGGACCTTCGTCTACCTTGAATTCAACCATTTCTTTTTTCTTCTTAACCATTACGGGAACGATTTCTGCATCAAATGCACCGCTTGCCTGAGCTGCTTCAGCCTTCTGCTGGCTCTTAAGAGCAAACTCATCAAGTTCTTCACGTGTAAGACCCCATTCAACACAAATGTTGTCAGCAGTCTGAATCATGTGATAGTTGTTGAATGCATCCCAAAGTGCATCATTTACCATGGTATCTACTAAAGTACCATTGTTCATTCTATAACCGAAACGAGCCTGAGGCATAGCGTAAGGAGCCATGGACATGTTTTCCATACCACCTGCAACTACGATATCAGCATCTCCTGCCATAATCATCTGTGCAGCCTGGTTAACACAGTTAAGACCGGAACCGCAAACAACGTTCATGGTAACTGCAGGTACTTCGATGGGAAGTCCAGCCTTGATGGATGCCTGACGTGCAACGTTCTGTCCCTGACCGGCCTGGATTACACAACCCATATAAACCTGGTCAACCTGTTCAGGTGCTACACCTGCTCTGTTTAAAGCTTCTTTAATTACGATTGCACCAAGGTCTGCAGCGGGTGTTGTGCTTAAGGATCCGCCCATGGTGCCGATAGCAGTACGGCATGCGCCGGCTAAAACTACTTTCTTTGCCATTATCTCTTTCCTCCGTCTAAAAAATTAACTGTTTTTTTGCCTTCGCAATGATTGTTAATTTTTTATCATTGCGAACATTTTCATTATAACATAGGGCTATTATTTTTGCAATCCATTACATATGCTATTTCTGAAAAAAATACAATTTAGTAAAAAATCTGTGCAATGGGTGAAGTCTCATCAATAATCAGTGTCTTGTTATTGCCCTTCATGGTTGCTTTGGCAGCATCCAGGGAACGTAAGAACAGGTAGAAATCCGCCTTTTCCGGGTCATTATAAGCATCGCTTAAAATTCTCATATACTCCGCCTCACCCTTAGCGATAATCTCCGCTGCCTGGGCATCCGCTTCCGACTGCATAACGATGATTTCCGCCTTGGTTTTGTTGGAAATTTCCTTGGCTTCCTCATTACCTTCCGCCTTGTAGGTAGCCGCAATATTGTTACGCTCGGAAATCATTCTTTCATATACCGCGTCCTTATTTTCATCCGGTAAATCCAGGGACTTGGTTTCTACTGCCAGAAGCTTGATTCCGTACTGGGAAAGGGTATCGCCGATGTTTGCCATAATGGCTGCGGTCAGTTCTCCGTCACGTCCGCTGATAACTTCTTCCTGGCTCATGCTACTGATGACGTTTTTCAGACTGTTATAGACGATGGTGTCGATACGGAACTCCGCATTACTCTTCTGGGCACTTAAGGTCTGGGTATACTTCTGGGGATTGTCAATTCTCCAAAGGGCAAAACAGTCTGCAATCATGGACTTTTTATCCTTGGTCATGACATCACTGACTGCAAGGTCATAAAGTAAAACTTCGTTCTGAATCTTTTCCGCGCTCTGGATTACGGGTACCTTAAAGCTCAGGCCCGCTTCTTCCCTGATGTCCACGATTTTTCCGAACTGCTTGATAACGGTAAACTCGTTGGGATAGGTAACTACCATGGCAGAGTTTGTCACAATATAGATACCGATTAATAAAATAAAAGCTACAATCCATTTATTCTTCTTCATATCATTATCCTCTTTTCTGTGATTTTCCTATGACCGGCTCTTCCGCCGAATGCTTCTTTGCTGATTGCATCTTCGCAAAAGCGCTTTATTCTGCCGCTTCATCCTGCGCAGGCTGCTGATAATCCTGCACATCATAGGATACTACAGGTGTATCATTCCCTGCTGCCGCGCCGCTTAAGTCCGCAAAACTTTCCAAAGGAAGCATGGTCTGGGTACTGCCGTTTGAATTTTCTACAATCACTTTCATGTCGGGTAAAATTTCTTCCATGGTTTCGTAGAACATTCTCTGCTTGGTAATTAACGGATATTTCTGATACTCTGCATATAATTCGTTTAATCTGGCGGTCTGTCCTTTCGCCTCGTTGATCCGTTCTTCCGCCTGTGCCTGCGCTGTTTTTAAGGTTTCATCCACCAGTGCTCTGGCTGCGGGAATTTCTTCGTTTCTCTTCTGGTTTGCCTTGTTAATGGAGGTTTCCTTACCCTGCTTTGCATTTTCCACGTTTTTGAAGGCATTGATTACTTCCTGGGTAGGGGGCTCTGCATCCTGGATGGTAATATTTACTAACTGGATACCGATGTCCTCCTGCTCCAGTCTGGTAATGATTTTTTCCTTGATGGAGGCCTGGATTTCGCTCTTACCGGTGGTGATGACACTGTCTACATCATAAAGACCGATGGTGTCACGGATATAGCTCTGTGTCAGGTTCTTTAAGATGGATACCGGTGTTTCGGATGCATATAAATATTTCATGGGGTCTGTGACCCTGTATTCTACATAAAAATCTACGTTTACAAAGTTATAATCCCTGGTAATCATAAAGGATTCCTTGGCGATGGATTCACCGGTTTCGGAATTGTATCCGATAGGAAAACCGTTGATGGTTTTGGGTACCTTATTTAATTCCTGTACGAAAGGTATTTTTCCGTGAATACCGGAATCCTCTTCCACCTTGGGTACGCCAAAGGTGGTGAGTACCGCGTACTCATTTTCCTTTAAGGAATAAAAGCTGTTTCCCAGTACAATCAAGGCAAAAATGATTGCAACGAATACCCCGAAGCCTTTTCCTAATTTCGGTAAAATTTCTTTGCCCTTTCCTGTGGGCTGGTCATAAATGTTTTGGTCTTTTCTCTGGAACATAATAATTCCTCCTTCTTCTTTCTGATTTTCCGTAAGCTACATAAAAGTCTTTTATGAAAGGGAATCCTGCATGCCGGATTCCCGGCGCGCGAGCGGTATTGCGAAGCAATTGAATTCCTTGCCGCGAGCTGCGCATCCTTTCTTTTTTGCTTCATAGGAAATTCCTATGAAGCAAAAAAGACTTTTATCGTAGCTTACGCTACAATAAAAGTCTTGCTACAGTCATGTTCGCTACTGATTCGAATCGGATGTCGCCATCGTTCTGACGGTTCGAATTTACCTTACGGTATCAGCTACTCCCTTTTATTTGATGTATGTATACTATCATATTGTTAATTAATTGTCAAGAAACATTTTATAAAATCTGTCAATTCTTTCAAAACCCTCAGAATTACATAAAAAGTCCCCTGCTTCCTACAACGAATAATACTCTTCCAGCTTCTCCCTACTCTTTAGGAACACTTCTTCCATCTGCGGGTCAAAATGACTGCCCATGGATTCTAACATAACCGTACTTGCATTTGCAAAGCTCATGGCCTCCTTGTAGCAGCGCTTACTTACCAGCGCATCATACACATCGGCAATGGCCATAATCCGCGCCTCTAAAGGAATCTCCTCGCCTTTCAGGCCGTCCGGGTATCCGTCACCGTTCCACTTTTCATGGTGATGTCTGCCCATATTCTCCGCAATATCCACAAAGTAATCCTCTTCCATCCCCCGCAAAATACTCTCGATCAGCTCGCCGCTCTTTACCGCGTGGGTCTTCATAATGGCAAATTCTTCCCTGGTAAGACGGGCGGGTTTTCTGAGAATCTGGTCATCCACACCGATTTTGCCCAAATCATGCATGGGCGCGGCCTTAATCACAGCCTTACAAAACTTATCCTCCAGCTGCAGGATTCCATTCTCTTTGATGGTATCAATCAGGATTTCAACCACGTGACTGGTACGCTTAATATGGCCGCCGGTATTGCCGTCTCTGTTTTCCAGCATATCGGCCATTCCGAGAAGGATCTGGGCCTGCATGTTGCGGATATTTTCCGTTTTTTCTTCGACCTCATCCTTCAGCTGCTCGTTATAGGCAGCAAGCAGATTGGTATATTTGTACTTATCCGTATCATTTTCAATTTCAAAAAGATAGCCAACCGCTTTGTCCGCATACCAGGTTTCACTGATATGGCCTTCAAAATGTTCTTCCCCTTTATGCAGGGTAAACGAAGTATCTCCCGTCTTCTCGTACTCATCTAACTCTGTTTTTAAAAAGGCAAGTGTATCGTAATCAATAATCGGTCTGTCAATCTTACAAAACTCCAGCTGCGGCAGGATTTCCTTCGCCAACTTATTCGCTCCCAGGTAATTCCTGCGTTTATCGAACATAATATATCCGTAACGCTCCAGCTTACTTAAGGAACTGATGATATTGTCCTCCAGGTTATACATCGCCACATGCTTACAAAGATACAGCAAAATCCACCCATCCAGTACATACATAACAGGAGTCAGTTCGATAGGCACATTGACAAACCTGCCTACCAGGAAAAGCACTATGGTACACATTTCAATTCCAATCAACGCCCACAGATTTTTCCAGGATATCTGATTCTCATTCTTCAGACTATACAGCAGAATGATAATTCCAATGAATAAATATCCGTACAAAAGCACATAAAAGAAATTATGCCCAAATCCGTATTCCGGCACAAAAACCTTCCTTGTTCCATCACTTACCAGGCTCGCACTTTTGTAATATATGGGACTGTAACCGATGGTCAGAACCATTCCGTATACTACAAAACTGTAAAAATACAAAATATTCTCTATCCACTTTTTCACACTGATATTACACAACTTAATAATAATAATCAGTATAACGGGAGGGATGAAACAGCCGCCTACATAATATATCTTTTTGGCCATATAGGCCTCCTCCAAGGTATCTGCTACTGCCATCAACAAATTCCCTGCATTACTGACTGCCATAATAGCAAGCATGGCAAGAATATAATAATTAATTTTTCTCTCACGGAAAAACATCAAAAATCCGAATAAGTTTATTAATGCCAACACAGACATCACAATATAGTAGGCTGTCATTTGCACACCTCATTTATCTTTCACGTAAATAGTCTCCGGTTAATTACTATTATATATGTCATTTATCGGAAACACAATTCCAAAAAGTAAGTATTCACCTGTTTTCAATAGGGATATTCTGTTTTTTTCTGCATAAAATACGTTAACCCACAAAGAAAGTATCCATCTGATATGAAAACAAATCATCCTGCAACCAAATCACATAAATGCACCTCTCCGGTAACCCGTTTCCTGTTACTGCTTCTTTTCTTTGTCTGCATCTGCATTTTGGGCAGCCTCCTTCTTAAAACAGGAGCAAAAACTTCGGAATACGGAATGCCGCGTCCAAAAACAGAAAGTGCCATCGAGGTGGCAAATAGTGCCGACGGAGAATATATCAAATGGGTAGACTTCAATATCACCGCTGAAGCTTTGTCCAAGGCTTACGAGCTGGACGTAACCAGTTATGATAAAGAAGTGCATCTAAACTGGATTGAGCTGCTTGCTTATGCAGGCGCCAAAGGCGGCGGCTCTTTTGACAATCACAGTATCGTCACTCTCCAAAAACTGGCAGACCAGCTGACCGATAAAAAAAGCTCTCTGGATGAGCTGACAAAGGATATGAAGTATTACAATTATTATCTGGAGGCCTATGAAGCGGTGCTTGGCGGCATGGTGGGAGAATATGAAATCGAGCAGCCGGACGAAACAGGAAAACCTGTCCTTAAAAAGGTCTACGGTCTGAAGGCCTTTTCCCCTATTGCAAAGGGATTCCCTTACTCCGATTATGATGATTTCGGTTCCTCCCGCAGCTACGGTTACAAAAGGCAGCACCTGGGCCATGACATGATGGGTCAGGTAGGTACCCCTATCATCGCAATCGAGTCCGGCTATGTGGAAGCGCTGGGCTGGAATCAGTACGGCGGCTGGCGCATCGGCATCCGCAGCTTTGACGGGAAACGCTACTACTACTACGCCCACCTTCGCCAAAATTATCCTTATGCCCTAAATCTGGAAGAAGGCAGCGTGGTCACTGCCGGCGATGTCATCGGCTATATGGGTCACACCGGCTACAGCACCAAAGAAAACACCAACAATATTGATACCGTCCACCTGCACTGGGGACTTCAGCTGATTTTTGACGAATCCCAAAAGGAAGGCAATAACGAAATCTGGATTGACTGCTATGCCCTGTCCCAATTTTTGTACAAAAACAGAAGCGAAGCCGAAAAAGTTGACGGCACCAAGGAATGGGTACGGGTATATCAGATGACAGACCCTGTAGCAGAGGAATTCAAGAAGCGGAAAAATCAGCACCACCGGCTTAGCCGGTGGTTTGCTCTGCCCCTATAAGGGGCTATTACCGGCACTGGAGTCTAAAGACTCATCGAAAGGCTCGCCAGCCGCAACATCGCTTACCCGCCAAGCCCTAAAGGGCTTATTTTAT
>JAFZDQ010000126.1 GCA_017561085.1 Lachnospiraceae bacterium | reverse complement strand
TATGCCTTCTTTTCTCTTTTTCTCTGTAACACGAATTTAATCACTGCCAAAACTGCTACAAACAACAGTCCTGCCACCGGCCAGATTACCCAGCTGATGTCTTCTCTCCATCCTTTTTGCCATGCGGACGCAGGTAAAATCATACAAAGGTAAATCGCTGTCACGATGCTCCAGTAGATAGCCGCAAAGATACGGAAGTATTTTTTATTTTCTTTCTTTTCCGGTGTGTAATCACCCTTTTCCAAAAGCTTTTCAAAGCTTTCCTGGATAGTGCCGGACCAAACGAAGAAGTACACGCCGCAGGCAACTAAAATCAGGGTAATACAAATGCAATATACCATCAGCACATCATTCAGCTCTAAAACTGCACCTGCAAAGATGGGAATCGCTGACAAAATACAAAACGTAACGCCCACTACAACACATTTGCGATAGCTGGTTTCAAATTCTTCTTCATTTTTTTCTACAATACCCTGTACGCCGTACTGCAGGGAAATCTTTTCATTTTCCAAAAATTCATATTTATCCATCTGCATGCCGTGCCATACAAAGAGCATCACTGCAGGCACAATAAACAGAAGTAACACAATGGCGCCGATGCCGCCGGCAGCGTCCTCGCTCATGGCAATCATATGATATTCGGAAAGAGCACCCAGTATCAGGATACAAATGGGAGACAAAATACAAAGCACTGTAGCAAGTGCCATCTTAGGTGCCGCTTCTTTCGCCATAGCCATCACCTTATTTGCATCTTCTATAGAAACGCTGCGACCCTCTTCTTCTCCGGGCTCATCGGTGATACTTATTCCTTCCGGCTCTTCCATTTCTTCTTTTAATAAGTAATCGGTGCTGACACCAAGGATTTTACTTAATTTAATCACCTTGTCTAAATCCGGAATGGATGCACCGGACTCCCATTTAGATACGGACTGTCTGGAAATTCCCATCATTTCTGCTAACTGTTCCTGTGACCAACCGTTTCTTTTTCTTAATAAAATTATCTTGTCTGCTAAAATCATTTTCATTTTCCTTTCAAAGTTAAATTTGCGATATCGTCTGATGAAAACATATCAAAAATGACAGTTGCAAAACACCAATCAGGCTTGGAAATTTGTCAACCGACAGTTGCAAATGCCCATTTTATCGCAAATTCACAGAAATTCCCCTTCATGCTTCTTAAAAAACTCATAATATGCGCGGACGTTTGAAAGCTGCGTCCACCGTTTCACATCCACGGGGTTTTCATCCATATCATAGATCTTCGCCCCACGCATCGCCAAAAGAAATGGCGAGTGGGTGGCAATAATAAACTGACAACCGAAGAACCGCACGGAGTCCTCCAAAAAACGGAGCAGTTCCTGCTGCTTCTCAGGTGATAAGCTGTTTTCCGGCTCATCCAAAAGATAAAGACCGTTTTCCTTTATCTTGTCCGCAAAATAAATAAACGCACTTTCTCCGTTGGAATGCTCACGCACATTGTCCATCAGGTTCTTGCGGATATATTGGGACTGGGTATTGCGCTTGGCCATATTGGCCTTTTTCATACGCTCGTAATCATCCAGGGATTTCATCTGAAACCGGGAATATTTATCTTCCAGATAGTCCTGAAACAACTCTTCCCTTTTCAAATTGATTCCGTCGTTGATACTGCGCAGATTCAGCATGAAATCAAATACATCATCACTGGTAATAATCCGACTGCCGGCAGGTATCTTTTCTTCTTCCTCGTAGTCACAAAGAGCTGTATAATCTTCAAAAAAATTGGAGCGGTTATACAAAGTATCCCTCTCTAATTTCAGTTTTTCCGCAATCACATTGAGGGCCGTTGTTTTACCGGATCCGTTTCCGCCGTACAAAATCGTAACCGGCTCAAAATCCAGTCTGGTAAGCCCATGCTTTGAAATCACCTGAAACGGATAAAAAGTATCATAACAGGTCCTCTTTAAGGACATGGTAAAATCGTATTCTCTTTCAATATCCGGAAAACGGAATGTTTGTAAATAAACCATATTTTTCGTCCTTTTTGGTCACTTTTTCCTTTTTCATCCATAAAATAAATCAAAAAGGAATTTCTTATGTATCATAATCAACCGACCCCACGTACTTCCTTTACCCGGCTTCTGCTCTATGAATATCCTATGGCCACTGCCTGGGTAAGAGGAAATTATCAAAATCCGCAGCTTAGCGGCCTCGTAAAATTCTATCAAACTCCCTATGAGGGCGTCTTAATAGAGGCAGAATTCTTCGGTCTTCCCAATATTTCTGAAAAAAACTCCAGTGATTTCTATGCCATGCATATCCATGAATCCGGCGATTGCTCTGACAATTTCACCAAAACAGGGGACCATTATAACCCCACTGCTGAGCCGCATCCTTATCATGCCGGTGATTTACTGCCTCTTCTTGGTAATCAGGGCTATGCTTTTAGTACTTTTTATGACAAACGCTTTACTATCGATGATGTCATCGGCAAGTCCGTTGTCATTCACGCAGGTCGTGATGACTTCAGTACGCAGCCTTCCGGAAATGCAGGTGCAAAAATTGCATGCGGAGAAATACGACAGGGGCTTTAGCCACCCCTGTCCTCTTATTTCACATCATTATCATAACTATAACAACGCCTGATAAATATCCCTCTTACTGACACCTCTGTCATTTGCCACCATTTTCATGGCGCTTTTCCGGTCGATTCCCTGCTCTTCGTAGTAGGCCATATGCTCTTCTATGCTCATACTCTCCCATTTAGCCTGGGCATCCTGCAAAATCTCTTCCCTGCTTTTCCCTTCAATCACAAGGACATATTCGCCCTTTGGCTCATTTTCTTCGTAATAAGCAATCGCATCTTCTAAGGTAGTAGGAAAAACCGTTTCAAATTTCTTGGTCAATTCCCTGCAAAGGGTGATTCTCCTTTGTCCCAGGGTATCAAAAAGCTCCTGCAGGGTCCTCTTTAAATGATGGGGCGCTTCGTAAAGAATCATGGTACGTGTCTCATCCGTAAGTTCTTCCAGTACGAATTTCTTTTCCTTTTTGTCTGCAGGTAAAAATCCCTCAAAACAAAATCTTCTGGTAGGAAGACCGGATAACGTCAGCGCTGTAATACACGCACAACAGCCCGGCAGCGATGTAACCGGCACGCCTGCCTCCTGACATTTGGCCACCAGCACCTCGCCCGGATCGGAAATCGCGGGGGTACCGGCATCGGTAATCAGTGCAATGTTCTTTCCTTCCAGCAATTTGGCTACCAGCTGGTCAGCTTTTTCTATTTTATTGTACTCATGATAACTGGTCATGGGTGTTTTGATTTCAAAATGATTCAAAAGCTTGATACTGTTGCGGGTATCCTCCGCCGCAATCAAATCCACCTCTGCCAGGGTGGTAAGCACTCTGGCTGTCATATCATTTAAATTTCCGATTGGCGTTGCGCACAAATACAAGGTTCCTGCCATTTTCCATGCCTTTCCGTCTAAATCCAAAAATCGTTGTTACTCATTCCGTGATTCATTTCCTCTAATACCCGTAAATATCGTAAATCTCGTCCGTATAAACTCCCGGCTCTTTATATACAATCAAGGGTTTCTCTACCGTCATCCGGGGCCTGCTGCCTCTTTTTCCCTCTATCAGAACCATATTGGGTTCCTTATCCACAAAAGGATAAACCAGCTGCATCCGCTTGGGTTCAATCCGGTACTGATGCATCAGCACCATGATTTCCGCCAGTCTGAAGGGCCTGTGTACCATAAAGAAATTGCCACCCGGCTTTAAAAGCTTGGCACTCTGGCTGATGATATCCTCCAGCGTACAAAGAATTTCATGTCTGGCGATAGCCATGGGCGCATGCTCATTTTGCAGTCCGTGATGCTCCGTCATATACGGTGGATTACAGGTAATAACATCAAAGGAAGCAGCGCCAAACAGACGCACTGCTTCCTTAATATCTCCTGTTACAATTTCAATCTTTTCCGAAAGACCGTTCAGCTTCACGCTACGTGCAGCCATGTCCGCACTTTCAGCCTGAATTTCCAAGCCTGTTAAATGAGCCGCCTTGGTCTTTGCTTCCATAAGGAGCGGAATAATACCCGTACCGGTGCCCAAATCAAGAACTTTGTCTCCTTCACGGGCTCTGGCAAAGCCGGACAAAAGTACAGCATCCATCCCGAAGCAAAAACGGTTCGGGTCCTGGATAATCTTGTAATTATTTCTCTGTAAATCGTCAATTCTCTCATTTTCCTTGAGAAGTACATCAGTTGTCATTTAACTTTGACTTTCCTTCCTGCTTCTCCAACTTCTCAAGTTCCTTTAATTCTTCGTCGCTGACTTCTACACGGTTGTTTCTGTGCTTTCTCTTGAACCGAAGCTGGTCTACTTTGTATTCCTGAATTTCTTTTTCATCATTCACATCCACAATGACCTTCACCAGCTGGCGAAGTACATTAACACTTGCAACTTCACCCTTAAGTCCGTCAGGCGTGGTTACATAATCCCCTACGTTCGGAAGTCTTCTGTTTAATTCCTCATAGGTTTCTTCTTCATGCTTAAGGCAACACATCAGTCTGCCGCAAACACCGGAAATCTTCGTAGGATTTAAAGAAAGATTCTGTTCTTTGGCCATCTTAATGGACACAGGTACAAACTCCGATAAATGGGAATGACAGCAAAGCTGTCTGCCGCAAATACCGATACCGCCCAAAATCTTGGTCTCGTCCCTGACACCAATCTGGCGAAGCTCGATTCTGGTCTTAAAAACGGATGCCAAATCCTTTACCAGCTCACGGAAATCGATTCTTCCGTCTGCAGTAAAATAAAACAGTACTTTATTATTGTCAAAGGTATATTCCGCATCAATCAGCTTCATCTCAAGTCCATGCTTTCTGATTTTTTCAAGACATACCTTAAAAGCGTCTTTTTCTTTGATTTTGTTGGCTGCTTCCTGCTCATCATCCCTTTCG
This sequence comes from Lachnospiraceae bacterium, assembly GCA_017561085.1. Lineage (GTDB taxonomy): Bacteria > Bacillota > Clostridia > Lachnospirales > Lachnospiraceae > Suilimivivens. The sequence goes on along the minus strand of JAFZDQ010000126.1, from coordinate 3,098 downwards.
GTGGCGATACGCAGCACCGGCTTTAAGGGCTGGATAACCTTGTCATCCTCAACTTCCCTGATATCACCAACTACGGTTCCGTATTCAATTCCTCTGGCCGTCTCCACGATTACATGGTCCTGCCGCTTAATGGGAAGGTCTCCCGGCGCAAAGAAATAAATCTTACCTGCTGTTCTGAAACGTACTCCAATTACTTTCGTCATAATCTATCAACCTCACTCATCTAAAATATTAATATCTGTTCTTTTATCTTAATCCATCCGCCTTCTTACCCATTAATTAAATACCCGATTTCAGATACTTCTGTTCATCGTAAACCAATGCTATTCTGTGAAAAGCCTTTTACGCCACGAAACTGAGACAATAAAAACAGGAGGGCCTCACCCGACTGTTTTTGCTTTTCTTGGCTCAGTGTAGTGTCCGGCGTATAGGATTTGAACAGAATACATTGCATGACAGGTATCCGAAATATCTTAAAAACTAGGTGTTCTCTTTAATGGTAAGCAGCAACAGTTCCATCGTTAAATCGAAATTTACATTCGCACTGAGACGCTGCTTGGACTTTTCAAGGGAATCTAAGATAATCTCAATTCCTTCATAGGCGCTCTTGTCCGCAACCTTTCGGATATGCTGGATTTCTTCCCGGAAAATCAACTGATTCACATCCCTTGTTGCCTTAAACAACAACACATCGCGATACCAGATGGAAAGAATGTCCAAATAATCGTTTACATCAAATTTGTACTCGGTAATCTTCTTAATGGCTGCCACAATTTCATGGATTTCCATGTCATTGATATACTTAAGCAGCGTAATGGCTTCTTCTTTGACCTTGTCGAATTCCTCGCTCTTGGCAAGAAGTCTGGCCTTTCCCACATTTCCTCTGGCAAAAGCAACGCAGACGTCTGCTTTATAGCTGGGGATTTCCATCTCCTCCATCAAGAACTGCTTAATCTGCGCATCTCTGACGGGTTTCATATTAAGCACTACGCAACGGCTCAAAATAGTAGGTAAAAAAGCTTCCATATTGGAGGTCAAAATGATAATCACCGCATACTCCGGCGGCTCCTCCAAGGTCTTTAACAGGGCATTCTGCGCCTGTACCGTCATCTTCTCACCTTCGTTGATAATATAAACCTTCTTAGGTCCACTGTAAGGCTTGATGGCTACATCACCGTTAATCTGTCCGCGGATATCATCCACGCTGATGGTATTGGGTTTTTCATGGGTCAAAAAGATAATATCAGGATGATTACCGCTCATGGCCTGTTTACAGGAATGACACTCTTCACACGGCTCAATATCCGCATCGTTTTCACACTGAAGCGCCATGGCAAAGGTCTTGGCAATGAATTCCTTTCCGGAATTCCGCTCTCCGCTGATAATATAAGCATGGGATACTTTATTTAAACGGATTGCATTTTCCAAATGTTCTTTTAATTGTTCCTGTCCTACGATTTCCTTAAATCTGCTCATGCTTTATCCCCCTACGTAAATATATCAAGCAAAAGTCCTCTGATTTCTCCTATCTTGGCTAAAATGGAAAGATGATCCTTCTCGTCCTTCATCAATTCCCTGGCCAGTTCATCTAAGTTTTCATCCACAAGGCGGATGATTCCGTAAACCCTGTGGCGTCCCTTCCGGTCTAAAAAATTCTCTCTGGAAAAGGAATGGGAACGGTTAATGATTTCATTCATAAAATCCTTAATCAGCCCACGGTACTTCTTCATATCCTTGATGTCACGCTTCTTGGCAAGCTTGTCGCCCTGCATGGTAATCTCTTCCATTAAGGTGGTCAGCCTGGCCTGCAATTCATTTTCTTCAATATGGCTTACCAGCGTAAACTTAAAGTTTCCGTCCGCTTCTTTCACCGGCGCTGCCGCTTCCGGCTGGGTAACCTGACTTACCTGATTTAATTTAATCTCCATACCGGCTACCCCCTTTCGAGCTTCCTACTTACAGTTTAACAGATAAGCTTCTATTTCTGAAAGACATTTCTCTAAATTTTCATTGGAAAATGCTTGTAAAACCCCTGCTTTTTGTAAATTTGCTTCAGAAAAGTCCTCATCGTCCGCAAGGTATCTGCGGCAAAGCTCCTGATACTTGGGCTTTTCCTGCCTGCGCTCCCTGTCAAGGGCTCTTTGAAGACGCACTCCGTCATCTACCGTAAGCAGTACGGGAATTACTTTATCCTTCCCAAAGTATTCTGCCGTTTTTACATAAGATTCCAGCGTTCCGATAATCAAATAATCATTGGCCTCTAAATCGATATTTCCGTCATCCACGGTAAAATACCGCCACAAACCATGATAAGTATTGTAGGCACGGGCCTCTATAACCTTTCCTTCTGCTTCTAACGCCTTGAAACCGTCTTCGTCCGTAAAAAAGTATTCCCGACCGTTCTTTTCCCCGTCACGGATTGGTCTGGTAGTATATAATACTATTTTTTGAAACGAAAAGTGATTGCTTTTTAGCAGTTCCCTGTAGACTGTGTCTTTACCTGTGGAACTCTTCCCCATTAAGTATACCATTTTTCCCATTTGAAATAAACCTCTTATACCTCTACTACACGAATCATATTGGTTCTGCCGGATACGCCGAGAGGCACGCCGGCGGTAATAACTACCGTATCACCCTTCTTGATATAACCTGCTTCTTCGGATACACGCACCGCCTCATCAAACAAATCTTCCGTGGTGCTTTCCCTTGCAATCCAAACAGGAGTCACACCCCAGGAAAGGCACATCTGGCGGCAAATCTTGGGACTTACACTGCAGGCAATGATGGGACAATTGGGTTTGTATCTTGCAATCATTCCGGCGGTAAATCCTGAAATGGTTACGGTAACAATGGCACTGGCCTGTAAATCCATGGCAGTGGTACAGGTTGCATGGGAAATAGCTGTGGTAATGTCAAACTTCTCGATATGCTCCCTGCGCTTCATTCTGCCGTTATAATCAATGGCCTGTTCGGTTCTTTCGGCGATTCTGGCCATCGTCTTTACTGCTTCTACGGGATACTGGCCTGCTGCCGTTTCCCCGGAAAGCATAATCGCTGTGGTTCCGTCATAAATCGCATTGGCAACATCAGTTGCTTCT
>JAFZDQ010000125.1 GCA_017561085.1 Lachnospiraceae bacterium | reverse complement strand
CATACAGAAAGCAGCCGGTTGATGAGAGGCGCATGGGAAGCTTTATGTGAATACATCTTTGAGCTTCGCACCAAATGATTTGATCTGATTCTGACGCAACTGGCCGGCAGCAATCGAATCTAGTAGGCTGCGACGGTTCCTGCACCCGTTATCGTGCTAGAGTATAACCCGGATTCAACCGGTCATGGACATGAATTTTGTTCATCCGGCCCATCAGGAAAACGGACGTACTCGAAGAGGTAAACAGTGTGAGCTGTTTATAAACTTTAGGTGGTATCGCGAGATTTTACTCTCGTCCTAATGAAGGACGGGAGTTTTTTTATTTTCGGGAATCCTTAGTCCGGACCAAAAAATCTCCGCTAAATTCATTGGTTTCATTAATCTTCACAAACAAATCTTTTTCAAAACAGGAGGAAAAAACTATGAACACCAATGAAACACGCTGCACCACAAACGGACTAACGGACGTAAGCGAATCTTTATCCGGTGACGTCTTAAAGGCCGAAGTAAGACGCCAGATGCGCATCATCCTTAAGGGCGCGGAAACCATCATCGGCAAAGAGGATTTGGAGGCCAAACTGGAACGCTCCATTACCACCGGAAAGCCCTTAAACGTGAAATTCGGCTTGGACCCCAGTGCGCCGGACATTCACCTTGGCCACGCGGTACCCTTACGTAAGTTAAAGCAGTTACAGGATTTAGGGCATCAGATTATTATCATTATCGGGGATTTTACGGGCCGCATCGGTGACCCTACCGGCAAAGTAAAAGGCCGCAAAGCCTTAAGCAGTGAAGAGGTCCTTACCAATGCCCTTACCTACCAGGAACAGATTTTCCACATTCTTGACAAAAGCAAAACCGAGGTCCGCTTTAACGGAGAATGGCTGGAGCTGCTCCGCTTGGAGGATGTGCTAAAAATGGCTTCCACCATTACCGTTGCCCGCATGTTAGAACGTGACGACTTCCAAACCAGATACAATAACCAGACTCCCATCGGTCTGCACGAATTCTTTTACCCTCTGCTTCAGGCATACGATTCCGTGGAAATAAAAGCTGATTTAGAGCTTGGCGGAACCGACCAGACCTTTAACATTTTAATGGGACGCTCCCTGCAAAAGGATTTCGGCTTAGAACCCCAGGCAGCGCTGTTTATGCCCATCTTAGAAGGCCTTGATGGTATCGAAAAGATGAGCAAAAGTCTTGGTAATTACATCGGCGTCAAAGAAGATGCTGCTACCATGTTTAAAAAAGTGATGGAAGTGCCGGACAACAAAATCGCCCGCTACTTTGAACTGGCTACGGATATCCTGCCGGACGATTTGGATATTCTGAAACAGCAGCTGGCAGAGGGCTGTAATCCCAGAGATATTAAACTGATTCTGGCAAGAACCATTACCGGTTTATACCATAGCGAAGAAGACACTGCGCAGGCAGAGACCTTTTTCATGCAGGCCTTTACACAAAAAGGGATTCCCGATGTTCTGGATACGCTCCCTGTCGTCGTGCAAAGAGGAACCCTGCAGGATATCATCACACCCCTGGTACAAAGCGGCAGCATCAAAAGCGGCAGTGAATTCAGACGGATTTTGACCCAGGGCGGTGTTACCTTAAACCAGCAAAAAATTACGGATTTAGATACCCATATTAAGTCTGGAGATGTGCTGAAGGTAGGCAAAAAGACGTTCTTTAAGCTGGAGCTGTTGTAGACGCAACGCATCCCGGCCCTACATAATAAAAAAGGCATGTATGCATGAATCTCTAAATCAGGATTTCTGCATAGATGCCTTTTATAAGTCATTTCTTTTTTTATAATTCAAACGCCTGCTTCATACTGTTGTAGTGCAAGAAAATTCCCTGCTCCGCAAGCTCCTTAATTTCCTCTGCGGTAGCCAGTTTAAAGCCTGCGGCTTCTTTTTCCTGGACCTTTACGTCGCTTTCCTCAAAATCCATTACGAAGCGGTAAATATCAACGAAATAGTTATCCTTTTCCTTAGGGTTATCTCTTCTGTAAGAGAATAAATAACCGCCCTCGCAGCCTGTTACATCCAGGCCTGTTTCTTCCAGGATTTCACGCTTTACGGCGTCTGCGGAGTCTTCTCCTGCCATGACACCGCCGCCTGAAACCTCCCACCAGCCGGGCGCCCAGGACTTGGTCATCACACGCTGGGTAATCAGGAATTTCCCGTCCGGTCTTACGATTACACCAAGTACCGTTAAGTGGTATTCTCCGTCCTTCATATTCCAGTCGTTCCTTTTCATGGTACGGCCTGTACGCTGTTTATTACTGTCATAAATATCCCAAAGTTCCATGGTTCTGTTCTCCTTATCTTGTCACTAAATTACAATTCTTTTCAAATCAGGCCCTGATTGCCCAGCGCATCTTGGTGGAACGGGCTCTTGGATTCTTGGCACATTCCTGCGCGGAGGGTCTGATTACTTCCGTGGCAATATCGCTGTATAAGCCTGCTCTTTTCCCTTCTTTAAAGGCCTGCTTCACCAGGCGGTCTTCGCCTGAATGGAAGGTCAAAATTGCTACTCTTCCGCCCGGCGACATCACATCCGGTAACTTATTTAAAAATGTCTCCAACACTTCGAATTCACTGTTTACATCAATTCTAAGTGCCTGGAATACTCTGGCACAGCTCTTCTTTACGGCTTCTTTTCTTTCTTTTTCAGGGACGGACAAAAGTGCTGCTTCCACAACTTCCGCAAGCTGCGTGGTGGTCTCAACCGGTTTTCCTTTGCGTCTTTTTTCAATAATCTTGCGGGCAATTTTTTCCGCGTAGGGCTCATCCGCATTATCCGTCAGCATCCAAATAAGTTCTTCGGTAGTAACTTCCTTCAGACGCTCTGCCGCTGAAATTCCGGCATTGGGATTTAACCGCAAATCTAACGGTCCTTCCTGCTTGTAGGTAAATCCTCTTTCGGGATTGTCAATCTGCATGGAGGAAACCCCTAAGTCTGCCAATAGAAAATCAAAGGGACCATGTTCTTTCGCCACCAAATCAATATTGGCGAAATTCTGATGAATTGCAGTAAATACATCCTCAGAAAATCCTGCATCCCTAAGTCTCTTTTCAGTTTTAACAATCTCTATGGGGTCAATATCAAGGCCGTACAAATGCCCGTCTCCCTGCAATTTTTCCAGCATTTTACGGCTGTGGCCGCCGTAGCCTAAGGTGGCATCTAAGCCCTTCATGCCCGGCTTAATCTGCAAAAAGTCAAGGATTTCCTGCACGCAAATGGAAATATGCATGCCGGCAGGGGTACTTCCCTTGCTGATGACCTTTTCTATGGTATCCTGATATTTCTCAGGATTATGTTCTTTATACTTTTCACTGAATTTCTTGGGGTGGGTTCCGCTGTAGCGCACACGCCTTTTGTGTACGGGTGCTTCTCCCATACCGTTTTCTAACTTCTCGTTCATTTTCTTTCCCGTCTGTCTTATGTTCTTTCTTTTCTCAGATACCATCATACACGAATCCCTCGCAAAAAACAATATTTGTACGCACAACCATATTATGTTATAATTTAAACGATATCAAAAAACATATTTTACTTATTTCAGGAGATTTTATGGAAATTATTTACGAACCCGAATTACTTGCCTTTATGGAAAAGAAAAACAAAAACATCATTGTTGTGGAGGAGGTCTCCATCAACAATTCCGATATTGAAATTATGGAGCTGCATGTCCATTTAATTTCAGAGAAAATTGCAGACGAATTTAAGAAAAAGAAACGTTACCGCACCGTTCCTACCGAGTATGGTGAAGTTCTTTTCCCGCCTTTTAAGCTTAAGATTTCAGATACCGTCACCTTCGGTCTGAAATCCTTCTTAGGGATTAAATCCCTTTCTTACAAAGGAATCAAAGCATAAAATGATAGTCAAAATAAAAGTAGACATCATAAAAGCGCCGCCTAACCTTCCGTTAAGCGGCGCTTTTTTTAGTCATCATTTTTTATGTTCTGTAAACCTCTTTTTACGACTTTATTTTGAGATGATAGGTACACTGCCCGGCGGCCTCCCGTGGGATGTCACGTGGCGTGGCTTTGTAAAACGCCGGCACTTGGCGAGGTATTTTCGAGCCTAGTGTCCGCAGCGCTTTTACATAGAGCGAGAGCGTCCCGCGAGGGACATCCCATGGGAGGCCGCCGGGACAGCTACTATCTGAAATATCAATAAATCGCAATCACATAATTACAGCATTAATCGATAAATATTAGCCACATCTTCTTCGCTAAGGGATGCAAAACCGCCGATATGACCGGTTCTGCCGTTTCCGTAGCAAGCGGTATGTGCCATCATTTCGATATCTTCTTCCTTCGCACCCAGTTCTTCAAAATTACCGGGCATTCCGATGGATTTAAAGAATCTGCGCAGAGCTTCGATACCTGCTTTTGCAGTCTTTTCGGGATTTGCAAAATCCATCTGACAGCCCCAAACTCTTACTGCCAGCTGTGCAAAACGCATTACATCATGATGCATATTGTAGGTCATCCAAGCAGGGAATACCACTGCAAGACCTGCACCGTGTGCGCAGTCATAAACTGCAGAAAGCTCATGCTCGATGTCATGGCTTGCCCAGTCCTGGGCACGTCCTACACCACAGCAGTTGTTATGTGCCATCATACCTGCCCACATAATGTTTGCACGTGCTTCGTAATCATTGGGATTTGCAATTACCTTGGGTGCTTCATTAATCATGGTAAGTAATAAACCTTCAATCACACGGTCTGTCACTTCTACATCCTTGGTGGTGGTAAAATAACGTTCAAATAAGTGTGCCATAATATCAGCCACGCCTGCTGCCGTCTGGAATGCAGGAAGTGTCTGTGTCAAAGCAGGGTTCAAAATAGAGAATTTGGGACGGAATCCTTCACCACTTGCTCCTCTTTTGAACATTCCTTCTTCTTTGGTGATTACGGAGTCAGGGCTTCCTTCACTACCTGCTGCCGCAATGGTAAGAACGGTTCCGATGGGAAGTGCATCTACCACCGGCTTACCCATGTAATAATCCCAGAAATCACCGTCATAAACTGTACCGGCTGCAATAGCCTTGGATGAGTCGATGGTACTTCCGCCACCAACTGCAAGAATGAAGTCTACACCTTCCTTACGGCAAAGGTCGATTCCTTCATACACAAGACCGCTTCTGGGATTGGGCTGTACGCCGCCTAATTCCACATAAGAAATTCCCTCTTTGTCAAGAGATGCCTTTACTCTGTCCAAAAGACCGGAACGCACTACGCTGCCTCCGCCATAATGGATTAACACTTTGCTTCCTCCGAAGCGTTTTACATACTTGCCTGTTTCGCATTCCTGGTCTTTACCGAATACGAAATAAGTAGGACTGTAAAATGTAAAATTGTTCATAACTCTCCTCCAATCGTTATTTGCTAAAAGTATATATATAATTTACATATGCTTTTCCACGTTCCATGAAGTTTTCAAAATAGCCATAGGATGCGGCTGCCGGTGACATCACACAGCTTCGTCCCTTGGGCGTTTTTTCCTTTGCTACTTCTACGGCTTCTTTTAATGTCTCAACCAAAACTACATTGTCTTTCCGGTCAAGTGCCTGATAAATTCTTTTACCGGTGGCATACATCAGTACAAACAAAAGGTCCTCTCTCTCCTCAATATAAGAGATGAGTTTGTCATAATGAATCCCCCTGTCCATTCCGCCTACCAGGATGGTATGCACATTGGGGATACTCCGGGCCGCATTAATGGTAGCCTCCGGTATGGTGGAAATGGAGTCATCATAATAATCCACGCCATCCACGCATCCCACAAACTCCAGCCTGTGGCTAAGGCCCTTAAATTCCTTTAAACATGTCCGCACCTTTTCTCCGGAAATTCCAAAGCACTCTGTCGCTACGTAGTACGCAATATCCGCATTGTACTGGTTACAAAGGGCGGGACTGAACAGCTCATATTTTCCTTCCGGCGGCATGGTAAAGGTGACTCTTCCGGCCGCTGATTCCACACCCGGTACCTCAGCGCCAATCAGTAAAATATCGCCGTCCTTCTGGTATTTGGCAATATTACACTTGGCACCGAAATAATTTTCAAAAGTACCGTAATAATCAAGGTGCTCTTCAAAAATATTTAAAAATACGGCAATATGGGGCGAAACCTGTAAATCCGCCAGCTGGTGGCAGGACATTTCAAACACCGCTATGGTATCCTCTGTCATCTGCTCATAGCAATCCAAACAAGGGACACCGATATTTCCAAGGAGTACCACCTTTTCACCGAATTCAGCTGCCAGCACTTCATAAATCATACTGGCTGTGGTACTTTTGCCTTTGGTTCCGGTCACACCGATGACACGATCCCTAAACTGCTCCAAAAAAAGTGCCGTCTGGGAGGTAAACCGGGGATCCTTCGTAAAATAGGAAATGCCGGGACTTTTCACAATGATATCGTATTTTTCGTCGTCAATATCCTCGATTTTCCCTTCATAAGCCGTAACGGATAAAGGCTCACAGAACTTCTTTAGGAACTGCTCTGTGGATTTGCCTTCCTTGCCATAGCCCCATATCAATATATTTTTACCATTTACTTTTTCTGTAATTTTCACCAGGGTAAGCTCCTAATCAATTTCTGCATAAATGCTTCCGGTACGCTATGCTCCGTACACATTTCTTTCAACATTTCTTCCACGGTAATTTCCGCTTGTAATTCATTTAAATAGCGGTCTGTCAGCAAGCTGCTGCGTCCCTGTCCTGCAAAAGCATACAGCGCAGAAACCACTTCCCGCCTGGTTCCCACACATTCAAAGGGTTTATTTTCCTTAATGCCGGCAAGCTCCTTAAATATCTCCGCAAGACTCTCTTTACTCAGCAGGTTTTCGCCGAATATTCCCACCAGTTCTTCGTCTGACAAGAACGGGGAAAGGATAATATATACAAACAGACACTTCGCACAGTCACAACACCAGATGCCCTTTTTACTGCCCACGTTACAGCTGCGGAACACGTCATGATACTGCTTCGCCTTGGAAAACAGGTAAGAAATCTGCATTTCCGTAAGGGGACGCAGGAAACTGAAATAGAAAATTTCCGTATCCACAACACTTCTTAAATAGGCATTAAAATCCTGCTCAAATTCATAACTCTTAGAATACTGATGATTCACCGTAGAATTTAATACCGTGGATTCATTGGCACTGTTCTCATTGGACAATACAATATACTGCTTTCCGGTAAGGTATGCCGCAATTACGGTAGAAAAAGCAACAATCGCAGAGAACGGTGTATGTCCGTTTAAAAAGCCCTGCTTGTTCAGTTCAAGCAGCCTCGCATCCAGTATACGCTTCGCTCCATAGGTTAATCTTGCATTTGATTTTGCAATGACATTCCGCATGGTTTCGGAAGGATTGATACAATAAGCTACCACATCCTCATCCTTAAGCAGATCCAGGGAAACCACGGAATCTTTGCCGCCGCCTACGGGCACCAAAGAGCCGCCTGCAGGAAGCACATCCTTTAACACACTTACCTGTCCACTTGCCGCTTCAATTGAAATAAATTCTTCCGGATTTACTTCAATTCCGTTGACAAATAAAAACTCACCCAAACCGTGAAAATACAGATTTTTCCAGAAATTTGCCTGCTCCTTCGTGAGGGCGCCGCATTTCACAGATAGTTTAGGCGGACAGGCCGCCTTCCAATAGGAGATGCTTTCCACCATTCCCAGCTGGAAAACCAATGCACGAAGCACTTCCTCATCCACTTCCCTTTCAAAAGGAAAGCTCCACTTGGGTGTAAACTCACACAAGCCCGGTATTTCAAAAAAATACCGGACTGTATACATTCCTTCTTCTTTCTCCAGTTCATAATCACGATAAATAAACTCCGGATATTTCTTCCGGTATTCTTCAAATTTATTTTGCATAAAATCCTCCTGCAGTATGAGAAAACCTCTGCTACTGCATTCTTATCAGTATTCCCAAACCCGATTGGCGATAAACGATTTTCTTACTTTTTTACAATCATTTATCTATCAAAAATATATCATAATCCGCCCCTTATGTCTACTCACAAAGAAACCGCCTTGTGCTTCTTCACCTGCCGTCCGACCCTTAAGACGCAGGAATCTGGCGGCCCTCATGATTCATATGATATCCGTCTTTGTAAATCAGTTCCGATACGGGCACAAAGGTATATCCTTTTCCTTTCAGGGTGGTAATTAATTCGTCCAGCGCCTCCGCCGTAAACTTGGCACCGTTATGACAAAGAATGATGGAACCGTTTCCCAAATGCTTGTGTTCGCACACGGTTTTCACAATGGAGGATACGCCGTAATCCTTCCAGTCCAGGGAGTCCTGTCTTGTAACAATTGTAAAGTATGGGGTAAAAATATATAGCAGTAGAAAACTGCCGCATGAAAATACCGATATGAGATTTTGCTATGTAAGTATTATAACGCTATGATGAAAGTTTATGCAATCTACTATTTTACAGAAATTTTATTCATAATATTTTGTTATTTCCATGTTGACTGCCTGTTCTACTCGGTCTATAATACTTCCCATGAGGTATTACCATAACGGTAGGCGGTTAGTCCTTCTCCAGAGGGACTGTGACTCTCTGTTACTATAGAAATCCGTGGCACGCATCTATGTGTCACCGGAAATTTGTACGAAAGAGAGATGATTGCCATGATGACTATGGAAGGGCTCATTACTGTGGTAAGTCTTGTACTTACTGCCTTTGGACTCGGATATTCAATCGGAAGTAATAAAGCACAAAAATAATCGCCTCGGTCTCGACAACTAGGCGATTATTTTTAAATCAACTATATTCGGACTAACCGTCTATCGGTAGTGCCTCTTTCTATTTACATTATAACAAAGTATTTCTTTTTGTCAAATTTTATTCGACATTATGAGAACTGGTTGATAAATAATAGTTATATCTATTCTATCAACGGAAATTAGGTTTTACATTCATTTTTGTAGGCGTGATACTGACTAGTTAATAGGGGATAGACGTATCCGGCTATTCTTGCTTTTTATGGTTTTATTCTAAATTATTATACATTTATAATACTAGTTGATAAAATGTTCTCATCATCCTTTCCCCACTATTCTAAAGAAAATCATTTTTCGCATCTGCATAAAATCTACAAATGTTTCCCTAGGTCAGAACCATACCAAAAGCTATAAACCAAGCTATAAAAGAAATAAAAAACAATAAAATCTTAATCCATATTTCCAACTTATAATAATTATCAATTTTCCTATTAAGTGGACATATTAAGTACACCATTACCATTCCGAAAACAGCAGCCAAATATCCTTTACTCATCATTGTTGCAATAACAAAAATTAATAATATTATTGGCACTAGTATCCAGCGAATTACATCGAATAAAACTCTGAAAAAGTTCTTAATATTTGAATTAACTTTGTCTTGTTCTTTCGTCTCCATTTTAGATACCGGTACTCTATACTTAGGATTATCTTCCGCTATCGTTTTACCAGAAACTTCTCCACTTAATATAGTTGTATTATTCGTTCTCTCTCGTTTGACAACATCTATACTTTGAACGCTTGCAGACTTCGGAAATTCACTTTTTACTTGAGTTGTCCGCTCTGTATTATCATGCTTATCTTTTTTCTCCCCTTGTAGTGTCTTTGTTCTTATTTTTTCTTTTTTAACTTCTTCCTCTTTTTTACTATTAATTTCTTTCGCATCATGTGTATTTTTCCCATGTCTTACTGCAATCGGCGGTGATATAACATCATACTCTTCTTCATAATTATCTATTAACTCTTGCAAAAAGTCTCTTCCCCACAACCTTACCCCAGTTGTTTTTGCTAAGTTCATAGCCTGTTTCGTAAAGTTACTATTAGTCATTACTGCAGCCGCATCACATCGATAATAATCACAACCAACACCTGCTTCCTGCACAGCTTTTACACTAACATTTGACTTATACCTTTTACATTGAATAGCATACTTTACACTTCCTCTTCTAGCTAAAATATCTATACCATAATCACCTGCTCCTTGTGTAACCGTCACATCACGATACCCAGAATGTCGAAGTAATTCGGCACAAGCGTACTCAAACTCATGACCTTCCATCCTATCTAATTCTTCCATAGTATACTTGATTTTGGCTTTTTCCATTTGTAATCACTCCAACATCCAATCTCTATTACTTATATTTCAAATTTCAGACAGTATTTTAATAAATATTACCATAATAAATCTTCTTCTAAAAGCATATAAAAATTAATTTAAAAAAATAAATTTTAATTCAAAATAATTAAACGTCCTACTTTCAAAACATACCCACATTTTCTTTTTTCAAAAAATGCTATTTCTTCCCGTAAAAACAATGTTTTTTCATAAAAATAAAAGTTCTCGAAAATAACAAAAACTTTAAATTTAATCAGTATCAATTAAAATTAAAGTTTTCGTTTTAATTAACTATAAAATTATTACACTTTTATATTTTCCATGCAATTTCCATATCGCCGTTCTCATGCAAACGAATTTCATCAATCAACAATAGACAAATAGACTTTTTCTGCTCATCCGTAAAACGGCTATAGTTAATGGGTATGGAATAATCAATGTGGAGTCTGTCAGTTATTCTTGTATTTAGGAATAGGTCAAGTTCGATTTCGTTAATCTCCTGTTGCTTTGCTTCAATCTTGGTATAAATCACTTCCGCAACTTCTCCGCCTTTGGACGCAAGCTCAAGAAGATTGTCAATCTCTTTCTGCAGTTCTTCAATATGCTTCCGTTTTTTGCTCTGAATGGAAGCACTCTTTACAAGATCCATGGCAATCTTATCCAGATTGGTTTGAACTTCTAATCGCAAATCCTCACGCAACTTTTCAAAGCTGATACCTTTAAAACTCACATCACAACAATGCAGCTGCCTTGCTCCGTAACATCCCAGCGACGGCTTATTATACATCTTTACCGTATATCCGCACTTGGCGCACTTCAGCAATCCTTGAAACTCTTTTAAGTTTGTTGGCTTATTGTTTTTGCCTAACTGTTCATTTTGTGCCAATCGCTCCTGCACATTGATAAACGTCCGGCTGTCGATAATGCCGCCAAAATTGGTCAAATAAATACTTTGCTCCTTTAGGTCTGCATACTTCCGTATATTGTAATTACCGGCTCTTTTTCCAATGATATGAGCGGATGTGGTACCGTTCCAATCCGCTTCCTCGTTTAGGAAGTGGATACCGCGTATCTGATAATACTTATACAGCACTTTATCTGCAATGCAATAAACAGGACTTTGCAACATTCTTGCAATGGTTATATTATCAAACATACCGTTTTCTCTCCGGCTTCGGTAGCCTTTCGCCGTCAGTTCCCGACATATCATCCCCATGGAAATGTTAGGTCTGTTTGCATAGTTTTCAAAAACATATTTCACGATTTCCATTTCTTCTTCATTTACCTGCAAGGTCGGTTTCTTATCAGCTGTCCTTGCATTTTTGAAGCCGTAAGGGGCAGGACCACCTGCCCATCTGCCGTCTGTTCTAACACGCTGATAATAATTGTCCTTTACACGCATTTGAATGGTTTCCCGTTCCATTTCTGCAAAAACCATGCTGATTTTTAACATACTTCTGCCGGTAGCGGTGGAAGTGTCAAAAACCTCACTAACAGAGCAGAACTCCACTTTGTGATTTTCAAATTCCTGATACATGGACGTAAAATCCAAAAGGTTTCTGCTAATTCTGTCAAGCTTATAGACTACAATTTTGGAAACTGTATCTTCTCTTACATCCATAAGCAGTCTTTGAAATTCCGGTCTTATAGTATTTTTTCCGCTATAACCTTTATCAAAGTAAACCTCTACCGGTTCTTTTGTGGGCTTGGAATTGATAAAGTTTTTGCAGAACTCCACCTGTGTTTCAATGCTTAGGCTGTCCTTTTTATCTACTGACTGCCTTGCATAAATGGCTATCTTTCTTTTCATTTGTTCCCCCCATTTACAGTTCTTCCCCGTCCATTACATACCTGCATATCCTCAAATACAGTCTGACTTTCTCTTCTGTAGATATGCCTTTGTATACATTCTTAATTTTTACTACGTTGCTCCGGCTTTCTTTCTGTACTGTGGTTTTGGTTCCTTTCGTCTGTTTCATCCTTTATTTGCTCCTTTGTGAGATAATCACAAAACCTCAAATATAGTTTGATTTTTTCATCCGTAGGAATGTTTTTATAGATATTTGTAACCAGAGAAAGCCATTCCTTTTACACTCTTTCTAATACTATATTAGCCTAACTTTACATCTATTACAAGTGTTTCCACATCCCACTGGATGGTGTGGTAGCCGCACTTCTTCGCGGTCTTTACCACCGCATTGTCATAATCCCCGTAAGGCGGACGGAACAAACACATTTCATATCCCGTAAGGGTTCTTACTTTTTCATGAACTTTCATAAGTTCCTGTTCTTTTTCCTCATCGGAAAGCTGACTCATATTTTTGTGATTTTCACTGTGGTTTCCCAAGTCGTGTCCTGCTGCCAAAATGGCCCGTACATCCTCGGGATATTTTTCTACCCAACCGCCTGTCATAAAAAAGGTCACATGCACCTGATGCTTATCCAGTATTTCCAGAATTTTGGCAGTGTCCTCGTTTCCCCAGGCCGCGTCAAAAGTCAGGGCAATCTTAGGTTCCTTGCATTCCACACAATAAATGGGAAGCTCCCTTCCTCCTACGCTGTTGCTTACGGTGATGCTGCCGCCGTTACTTACTACGATTCCTCTGACAAGGGCAACCGCTGCCATTGCAAAGGCCCCGTACTTTAAGCCGGCAAGTAACCGCTGTTTGGCGTACTCCTCCCGGCTTCGGCCGTTCTCTTTTCGTTCTTCCTTTTTTCGCCCTACCCTGTAGCGCGATAACAATTCTATGTTCTTCAGTTTCTTTATGTACCCGTGATATTTCTTCATAAAAATCCCCTACCAAACTGTTACTACAGTTTATGTAGGGGGTAGGTTGTCACATGAATGATAACTAATCATCTAAGTAATCTACTAACTTTTTGTGCCTAATAAGTGGAAGTCTTCTTCTGATAAAGTTGCTTTCAATCAATCTTACTTTTTCTCTTGAAATACCCAGTGTATCACCAACCACCTGTAATGTCATTGGCGTTCCCGTTAGAATGCCAACACGCAGGAGAATAACCTTTTGAGCATCTTTTTTTCTCACTTCTAATATTCTTTTTAAGAATTCATCCATCTTCACATCCCGCTTTAACATTTCCTGCGGTAAGGCTTCTAAATTTTTACCATAGGATGCATAAAAAACATCTCTAATCTCCGGTGAGAATTTGCTAATATATTCTGCTATTAGCGTTTTTTCAAGGATTTCGTCTTCAAAATTATTGTTATCTATCATGCCGAATCCCCCTCTCCTTTACTTTTCATTCCACTCTTTTTCATACCTGATTAAAGGGATGAACTGTACCGGGGTTGCGCTTTCATACATATCATGCATAAACATAAGTACTGATTCTGAATCCGTCACTTCTGCCTTCCCTGCGGTTTCTTCGTTGAAATACTTATAACATTGCTTACCATTTACCATATCACGATATGCACCGGCTACCGCTACTAATTCCTTCTTCTCTCTATCTATGCCCCAACGGGTTACCACCTCCGGTTCAGCCGTATAAAGGTAGCCTAATTGATCTAAGCACAACAAGTAAGCTGGCATAGCCGATTGTAATTTACCCAAAACCTTTACTTTATTATTCTCCAACACATATACTGTGGCTTTGCCGGTCACACACACCTCTCTGCCCCACATATCTACGTTTATATATTGCTCGCCCACAAG
The DNA here is from genome assembly GCA_017561085.1 of Lachnospiraceae bacterium. Classification (GTDB taxonomy): domain Bacteria; phylum Bacillota; class Clostridia; order Lachnospirales; family Lachnospiraceae; genus Suilimivivens. Next base: position 10,325 of record JAFZDQ010000125.1, on the reverse strand, counting down.
AAATACCGGTTCTTCCAAGCCTGCTATTCTCACAAATGTATAACAAGTTCCTTCCTTCGCATATTGTTCGAGAATTTTGGCATAAGGGTATATTTTACTTGTTGCCTCTATTTCTATCGCTCCGCCTTCCGTTTGAATGACATATGGCTCCGTTTGCTCATCTTTGTTTACTGTATTGTTACAGCCTGTCAGAATCACTACTAATACCCCAAATAATATCCAAACCTTCTTCATCTTTCTTCCTCCGTTTCTTCCAAATCTTCTTCTGTTGCAACAATTACAAGGTAATGAACGACTTGGTTAATCGTCACCCCTAATACAAGCAAAAAGGAACTTACATAACACAATCCCAACTGCCACTCAAGCGCTGACCATAGTTTTTCTTTCCAGCCATTGACTAATATAAATATATCAGATATGCAAAGAAAAAGCATCACTATGGTTATTGTATATTGGTATAATATGTACATACGCCGCTCACACTGCTTAATAAATCCAAATACTACAAGCCACATGAGCAAAATCGGAAATAAAATAACGGAAAGTTCAATAGATACGAACATGGCATAATTTACATTAATATCTTCCGAAATCGAAATAACAAAAATATAGTACAAAATCATGCTTATGCCCAATATAAACATCTTTCTTCTTGTATGCGCCTTATTCTGAACCATCTCTGCCCCTCCATGTATACTTAAGTTTTTCCTTAGCAAAACGGCAATTCATCTTCCATGAAATCTTCTGAAAATAATTGCATATATTCTTTTAAAATATGTCTGGATTCCAAAAAACATAACATCCCTAAATGCTGTTCATAAAGACTATTCAATTCGCATTCCAGCTCCTTTCTCTTTTTTCTCTCGCGTAATAACAGTTTTTTCATTTTCTTTTTCTTCATAGTTTATCTCCTTTTTAGCTATATCTAATAGTTTTTTTATTCTTCCTCCAGTCGAAACGCAGACGATAGCTTATTCGCCAAATCCGAAATGCTAATCCAATAAGTAACGCATACAAAAATCGGAACCATCACACCACCGAATGCAGACCGTTCACCATCCGGACCAAACACTTCACTTACGCTCATTGCACTGCATAAAAACAACAAAAGCAATTGCACCACTCCCCATATGTACCACTTCCTGTTTACCTTACGACAATAAATCACCGTGCTAAACAATTGCTGCATGATAAAACTTGCCAAATATGTTTTTACTACCAGCACATACTGTAAAAACATCACGCCTATAATGATATAACCAACATTGTTAGAAGGCTTGCACGCGGAGATGCTTGGACCACTCGCGCCAAGACCACTTCAAACGCAGCAATCATAAAACAGAAAACGGAAAACAATATGAAGTTTTCACGCATACCTATTAACCATCCAGCCGATATTAACCGAATAACTAACGATACCATTATTATCAAAAGATCAGTCATCCCTATTATCTTCACAGCTTCCTTATTCACCATCTTTATCCTCCTTTAATACCTGTACAACATTCTCTATTAAATATCTTTTTAAATCCATCAACACCCAGTGTCTGCTACGGATTAATTCAAAGTATTTATCTTCATCTACTTGTGGCATTAATTCATCGCCTATGACACCAGCAAGGATATCAAGCCATACAAGCCTCCGTAGTTCTTCCACTTCCTTTCGGAATTTTTCTTTATCCTGTTGACTCTCCCACATATAACGCACCTCCTCGTAAATTATATTTTGAATGAATTCTTTTGTGTTTTTTCAAGAAGCTTTATCAGGTTAATCGCTCTCTGATCACCGTTCTTTGCGGATATTAATATGTATTTTCGAGCCTCATCGTATTTACCTATGCGGAAAAACTCTTCTGCCAACAGATACTCTGACTTAGGGACTTCCTCCTTTTTCGCTCCTGCAAGTACGATGTTCAGTTCCAAAATTGCCGCCAACTTTTCTTCAAAAACACTTGCACTATACCCCCTACACCAAAATGGTATACGGTAATCATGCAACAGTCTTTTCTTATCTGAAAGTTTCAAGATCAGGGACTTGCACAACCGCTTATCTACAATTCTGATGTAGCTAAGTACCGCCGAAATCTGTTCTTCAGGCATCTTTAGTATTTCTTTTGCTTTTTCTGTACACATACCTTACCTCCGTAAATTCACTATCATCTGAATTCATTTATTTTTTCTTCATATTCTTTTGTTACCTCTTGATATGTTCTATTTGCCAGAATGTTATATCTGGTCGTAAATATGGGGTACTCTTGCCGCTGTATAATAATTTCACTCCCTATCGGCATATACAAAACTTCGTATAACGGCTTGTTGCATCTCTCCGCCACACTTTTGGCAGACATAATTTCATTGCCGCCCATATAGATGTAGGTATCACAACAATTCAATATCGTTCTTGAATCCTCGAATCCATAGAGACTCTCAAGTTGTTGCTCACTTTGCAACAGCAACGTTACGGACATATTTTTTTCACGAAAGATTGCTATATATTCTGCGAAATTCAGGACCGGACTGCCACACGCAAAATCATCGCAAATACAGTGAATCGGAATTTTTAATGCCCCATCAACCTCTTTTTCCGCCATTTCATATAAGTCTTTAAACATCTGTCCGTAAAATAAGTTTACAAAGCTATGAATCGCCGGATTTACCGCAGAAGTTAAAACAAACAAAATTGTTTTTTCAGCCGCAACGCTACCAAAATCAATTTTTTTCTTCTTTTTAATCATTGATAACAACTCCGGACTAAAAATCGTATCTAACGTTGTATTCAATGTTGAATGTACACATCCCGCTGTCTTAATCGGTAAATTCTTGAAGGTCCGCCAACAAGTCATAAGAAACGGAGAGGTTTCTCTCTTAGCTTCTCTTTCAATTCTACCATCCAAGCTCGTTACAATTTGTCCGGAATCCCCTACAAACTCCAATTCATTATTAAGTGCAACGACATCTGCAAAAGAAGGATTTTTCACCGTCAAGAGAACGTATGTTATCTCCGCACAAAGCAAAGAAATCGCTGCGTCATCCCAGTACGGATCTGCACTCGAATTCTTCTTTCTGGGATTCGCCATTACAATCGCTTCTGCCAAAAAACGGATATCTGCATATGAATTTATGTAACATAACGGGTCAAATGCAATATTACTATCTGTAGGTCTCACAAAATCCAAAACCATTACTTTGTACCCTCTTCTTAAAAAGAGTTGTGTATACTTTTCAATTATTTTCCGTTTTGAAAGCGTCACGATCAGATTCGTATTATACGTTTCCAAAAGACGAGCTTCACAAATTGACATTGTTTTTCCACTACCAGGCGAACCGATGATAGCAATGTTATTATTCCGCATAGTCTTTTTACAGTCAGTTGTTACTTCTACCCCTTCTCCCAAAATCACTTTATCGAATTTCATGATGTCACCTCCAGCATTTCTTGAAAACCTAACACTTTATCTACTATGCCAAATTCAACTGCTGCATTGGCATCCAAATAAAAATCATGCACCATTACTTGATTGATTTCTTCAATACTTTTAGCTGTATATTTTGCCAGTAGCCCATTTATCAACATACGCGTCTTCAACATGGAATCTGCTGTATTCTTGACAGATACGGCAGTTCCTCCGGTCGAATCAATATACAACTCATGAATCATTACCTTCGACAACGGCAAAATGAAGCGATGACCTTTTTCCCCGCTGCTTAGTATTAATGCTGCAATAGAATATGCATGCCCTATACAGCATATATATACAGGCACCTTACATGACGAAATCACATCCACTATCTGGAGCCCTGCCGTCACTTCACCGCCATTACTATTGATAAAAATCGTTATGGGCTTCTCATCATCTTTTATCAGAAACATCATTTCCCGCGTAAACTCACAGGCTGTTTCACTATTTATTTCACCTTCCAGAAATACAATTCGTTGTTCATACAACTTACTTTTCAGACCTACCAAAGTGCTTCCGTTGTAACCTTTCTCTATTACACTAACGCTCATCCTTAACACCCTCCGCTTCTTTGATTAAAACTTTTAGCAATATCATCCTATTAATTCCGGTTGAAGCTGCAAAAGTAATTGTTGAAAAATGCTTTCACAAGATTCACCCAATGTACATGTTATCTGTTCATATTCTCTTTTATCCAGTTGACGTAAAATATCTGACTGTTTTTTATATTCTTTCGTTAATATGGAAACGACTATTTCCGTTGTTATTTCAGCATCATATAATGCACTATGGCATTGCTTTGAATCCATAATAAAACCAAACTGCTCTGCTGCTGTATGCAGTGCTAACTGGTAATAATCCTTGCTCAATCCCATAATCCTAGGATAAAGTGCCTGAATATTCATCCAGCGTTTCATATTATCAGGCATCGTCACATCCTTATATACACACTCTCGTTTAATCTGATCCAAATCAGAAATTCCCCAACTATAAATTCTTGTTTTTTCTGTATATCCTATCCATTCTTCAAATTCCTTTAATGCCTTATCAAACGACAGCGACCTGCTAACATCTGCCGTACAGATTCCGGTTAATCCGGTAATAAAAGTCATAATATCAGAATTAAACTGTGGTTTTACCAAACACTTATATCTGTCTACAACCCCATATCCTGCGTTAAGCTTCACTGCACCAATTTCAATAATTTCACGCTTTAAATATTTACTTACTGCCTTGTTTCCTTTCGCAATGGGATTCATCTCAAAATCCAATATTATATGCTGTGTATACATCTTTTATTCCTCCTCTCTCTCCGGTACAGTTAATTAATCGCAAATATGTCAATTTTCCCAACAAAAAAAGTCATTCTTTTTGAATGACTTTTAAAATACAATTCATGATTACTAAACTCTTTCAATATATATCTGAAAATCTGCATCCGGAACCTGCTCTAACTTTCCTATGGCAAGAGTTCCCAATCGCTTCATCGGAACTTTAATTTTTTCTCTTTCTTCAAGCAAAATATATATTTCAAATTCCCGCAAATCACTATCACTCATATCAATTTGTATCAGGAGTTCATGCAAGTACGGATCAAACATCACGAATGTATCCTCATTCTCTGCCTCTTCCATTTTGGGTACCACTAACTCCTTTTCTGAAACACTTCGTGTTATGGGAACAAGCGCCTTCTCAAAGGCAAACCCTTCCCGTATATCTCCAATCTGCTCCATCAGCACAGCAATTGCATTTTTCATTTGCTTTGTAACCACTGATATTACTGCCATTACTTTTTCATTAACCACTTCTATTGCTTTCGCCGGCTTTCTTACCTTAAACATTTCTGCCAGTTCTATATATCCGGTCTCATTTGTAACATCTTGCAATAACAAAAGCGCACAAAATTTGTCATAACATTCTTTACACTCTGAAATATGATTCATTGCACATTTATCCTGCTCATTTAATGGTTGTCCTTCATCTACCATTTCCGCCAAGCAATTAAGCATTTCAAACCCAATATGTCTCATCTCTATTTTTCCTTCCTTAAGAACTTATACAGTGTATCGCTTTTATTTATGTATTCTTTCCCCATTTCCAAAAGTTCACAATCTCGCACGATTTTTTCCATAGCCCCTTTAATACTAGCTTTATGCATATAATCAGCCCAGTCTTCTATCTTTCCTTTACTATATACTTCTGTATACACAAGATTTTTTAAAATATCCGTGATCCCGCCTTCTGTAACTTCTTCCGATAACTGCAAAATAAAGGCATCACACCAATGCAAAGAATTATCAACATAATGACAAAGATAGTTTTCCGAGTCAAATCGCAATTCATCTATTGTACTCTTTCCCATATATTCATATGCCCATTTAGCCGACGTTGCTTTTGTATCCGGGATTTCTTCTTTCAAATGCGGTAAAACCCGTGCATAATAGAGTGCTAAAATTCTCGGTGGAAAAGTCGCAGATTCCATAAATACTCTGCAATATGTAATAAATATTCTTTCATAAAGCGCTCTCTGTTCTTCCATACACCTATCATAATCAACCGGTTTTGCCGGTATCTTTTCTCCTAACGCTTGATTATTATCACCGATTACTTCAAAAAAGGAATGTATATCGACCTTATTTCTATGAGATGAAAACTTTCTAATCTCATTCATTACCTTATGCTTATAAACTCCAAATACGTAATATGCAAAATCCCCCCTGCATGTTGCAGACTTTCTGTCTTTCTCTATAATCTGCCATGCTGCCAATCTGCTCTCTTGCAATGCAGTATTTTCATTTTCATCCGAAAAGCATCCGGTTTTCCACAGTTGCTTTCTTACCCAGGGGATACAATAAGAATCTAATTCCGTAAGAAGCATTTCAAAATCTGTCTCCAGACCATAATTAACATACTTTTCATATAACATTTGTATTCTTTCTGAACGAACCTTTTGTAAATCAGCCCTTCTAATAATTTCATCAATATGTTTCTTCTGATTCATCACTTATCCCTCACTAATTACATTTAAAACAGGTAAATCCTGCCCAATATATCTCTCTTTTGAACGGTCGGAATTTATCACTTTTTTCTAAATATACATTTACTATTTCTTTGATATCTGAACTAATAGAATTATTATGTAATATATACTCAAACCAATGTCTTTCTTTCAACTCTCCTATAGTCACTTTTCTCAGATATTCTTTCGCTTTTCTCAGTGCAGTAGGTGGTTCCAATTCCTTAATCTTATATTGATAATAAAATGCATCCATCAAGACGGCTGTAGCGAAATCATCCGTTAACCATAAATTTGAAACTACATATGTCACTCCAGCAGCCGCAAACCCGCCTACCAATCCTTGTAACCCTTTCGCCAGTACAGTTTCATTCATTCCGCTCAAACAAGATGATAAAACTACTAATTCTACATTCTTAAAATTCAATCGACTAATTTCATCAGCAGTTACAATTCCATTTCCATATACCGAATCATTATACCCTGTTCTCAGCCAATTTACCGCTCCCGCAAATAGCAAACAAGACGAATATATAGTATCCGTTTCTTCTGATAAATCATAATAGCCATGCGTTGCCAAATGAATATTTCTGCAATGTGTCCCTTCAAAAATCAATTTCTTATTTGCATTTCTATCAACAAAAAAATCTGCACAACAATATTTACTAACAAATTTTACTTCTAATTCGCTAAAAGGAAGCTGCTTAATCTCATCTTCTTTAGGAATCACAAATCTCATCCGGGAAGTTTCCCGGCAGTCCTTATCGAATTTCATCTCTTTCATATCAATCTCAAACTTTGGATTTCCAACAATAAGACTTCCTTCTGATACTTCCTCGGTTACACCAAATAAAAAATCTCTTGCGCACTCCATCTTTACCACTTCAAAGATATCGCCAAAACGCTCTCCCATCTCATTACATAAAATATCAAACGGAAGATTCATAATACTGCTATCCGGCGCAATAAACACTCTTCCTACTCCTTTAATCAAATCTGTAATAGGTTCCAATAAATCTTTGTACAGAAACATACGTAATTCTTCTTTTCGTTCCATTTGGCTTACAGTTGCACTTTGACATGATTCATCCTGAAAAATATTCACAAGATCATCAACCCGATCAATAATACTTTCCGCATGAGGTATAGTCATTTTTAATATTGAGCATTCATTTTTAATCTTTTTTGATATAAACACATCAAACACCAGAACATCTGTATCATCCGCATTTTGATGCTCTGCATATTGACTTGTGCTCATAAAGTATTCTATTATCACTGAATTATTGGGGATTTCTTTTTTTACCCTATTTATCGTTATCTCAGTAAAATCAATTATATTAGGAAACTGATGGGATATCTGTGCTTCCATTTGACGTAAGTTTTCAGTTTCTCTCTCATATTCTTCTGAAGTATCTAAGAAAATATTGTCAGCCTCCAGTCTTGCCATTCTATCCTGAATCGCCTTTATTTTAGCACAGAAATCTTTATCTACCTTACCACTATTCAGAATACGATTTCTTTCCTTTCCTGCCAGGGACGCCAACGCCTTATATTGAAGTACTTTTTCATACAATTCATCCACTTCCATATGTTGTCTCATAACAGCATAACAATTAGAAAAAAGTAACTGTGTAGGAACTAATATCTGCAATAATCTGGCATCATTAAAATAGCGTATATAGGAATGCCAAATTTCTGTCACTTGACGAAGCGATTTATCTAAATAGTTAAATGCAATATCCGTTTTCCCTTTTTTGCATAATAAAGAAGCAGCCGTCTCTAAAACAGTTGCTTTTGTTGACAACGGTATAACCGCCTTCTCTAAAAGAGCCACGCTATCTTCAATATAAATTTCTGCAAGTTGCTCATCAATCTCCCACTCTAAAATGGATAAAACAAGATACATAACCACCTTTTGACCATTATCCAGGCCGATTTTTTCTGCTATGTCTCTTATCTTTAATACCATTCTTAAATAAATTCTATATTCCGCATTATTTATCTGAGAATTTTGAGCCAATAATAAAACAGAAGCAAATACAAACACAGATAATTCTCGCGCATAATCAAAGGTAACAATTTCATTACTTTCGATATCACATTGCACCTCATCCAATTGTTTTTTTACAACTTCTATATCTTCAACTTCTAAATCAACCATCGCTTGGCTCAAAATACTAACATACAGAACATATACTCTATATTCATCTTTAGGGAATAGCCCCTCCTCACCATTTTCAATAGTCTCAAGCAAGTCCACCAGTAGCGGAAATGCTCGTTCCATATCATTCTGTATATAATATATCATCAATAAATTACTTTTTATTTGATTTATGGAAAGCGTCTCATCTGTCCCTTCCGGAAAAAAAGCATTCAGCGCATTAATAAATGATTTTTCCGCCTGAATGTAATCGCCGGTTTTCATATAATATATTCCATAAAAATTTTCTGCCAAACGACTCTTAAGCAAACTTTCTCCCGGCAATTCATTATAGCGCTTACAAATATGCTCGTATATTTCAATATAATGAAATAAATCTAAAAAGTTATTCTTATCTGTGCAAAATAGCAAAAGAACATATATAGTTTTTCCTTCAATTATTTCCAAAATTTCTTCTTTAACTTCTGGGAATCCACCTTCTTCTATCTTATTGATAAATCCTTCTATAAACCTCAGTTTCTCATTTACTAAATCAGGTTCTTTCCACAATGACAAAATTATATATTCCCTTCGTGCCAGAACTGTATACCAATTATCTTTCCCGTATAATTCTCGCCTGACTATGTAACATTCATCGTAAATTTTATATGCGAATTCCTCTCCCTTACGCTGTAATGCGCAACCATAATACCACAGAAAGTCTCCTGTATATTCATCTATATATGATTGAAAATTATTCTCTTCTGATTTGCAGATATCATGACTGACTTCCGGATAATAATCTCCCAATCCCGCAAGTAAAGTGACAACTATCTCTCTATGTTTCTGCGATAATTCTCCATTACGCTGTTTACTAAGACTAATTACTTCTAATAATATATTTATTCCAATCGCCTCATCCAAATGCGCAAAACAATAATCTGCCATATCAATAAGCAAATTATATAATTCCATTGTCAGTTCAGAATTATTTGCTCGAAATCCCTGATATTTTTGCGGAAGACATTGAATAACAATATCCTTCTGTTCCACAGAAATCCCAAAAGCACACACACAATCTACTGCATCAGCCACCACCGCATCATCTATTTGCCCTTTATATTCAATACTTTCCACACTCTTCAAAAGTGCTTCCATATCATTTCTCAAATTTCCTACATCATATATTCCTTTTTCTTCGAATAATTTACACGCCAAGGAAACTCTATAACTTCGCAGGGTGAGCATTGCTATTTCATGGGTGAACCATGTATCATCTTCACGTTCGGTTGATTCTTCAACGAGATGCGAAAGAAGATGGCTGACATAGTTATCTGATTCTATTTCTATTCTTGTTGAAATCTCATTATATAACTTAACATACTTTTTTAACATATTATCTTTCATTTCCACATGTCTTAATATCAACTATAAATTCAGAATACTGTATCTATAAAATATTAACGCAAATTCAGAATCTCCCTATATTGAATCAGTCCTTTTATACTCTCTTCATACTTAATTATTTATATTTGCGTACACTACACATGTCTTTATCAATTAATCGTCTCGTATAATCCAATTATCAAATATAAGACGATTGGATTAAACATTTCCTTTCTTTTTATTTTTGATATGTTAAAGAGCTCATCTGCTCTTGTATAATACTTAAAGCACTGTGGATTTGTCATTTTAATCATACAGCTAT
>JAFZDQ010000124.1 GCA_017561085.1 Lachnospiraceae bacterium | reverse complement strand
GAAAGTATTATTGCCGATTCCTTTTTTTCAGGTGATATGCTATAATTAGATATAATAAAAAGTATTTTCGGAATAACGAAACGTAACACCCACCTTACGAAAGGAGCGGATACTATGGATATTGCTGCATTATCAATGACCCTTGCTAATATCGAACTGGGCGATCGGATTGGCACGGCCGTTTTGGACAAGGCCCTGGAAAGTGCTGAAGTTGCAGGCGCAAGCATGATTCAGATGATGGACCGGTCCATGGAACTGTCCGTAAATCCCGGTATCGGCGGGAATTTTGATATATCGGTTTAACGAAAGCCCGGCAAACTAATTATGTGCAAATAATTAAGGATAAGCATCCGCCTGATGCTTATCCTTTTCTTTTTCTTACTAATTTTACTCCGGCAATTTACTCCGGCAATTTTACTCCGGCACCTCAGAATTTACCGCTCTGCGTTTATACCTTCTTAATGCAATCCTTTTCAATCAGAATCAGACGCTGCTTGTAGAGATTTCCTACCGCGCGCTTAAATTCATTCTTGCTCATCCCTGTTTTTTCACGGATCAGTTCAGGATCTGCCTTATCACTAAAGGGCAATGTACCGTCATATCTTTCCAGCAGGCGTAAGATTTTCTCTGCGTCCGCATTCATCTGGATATGGGCTTTCTCGCGTACGCTTAAGGAAAGCTTGCCGTCCTCCTTTACCTGGGTTACGCGGGCACTTACCCTGTCACCCACACAAATGCCTTCCGCAGGTTCCGACTTAGGAATCAGCGCGGAATAGCAATTATCAACTGCCACGAAAACACCGAAGTTTTTGCTGATTTCATAAACAATACCTTCTACCGTATCATCCTTCTGATAAGGACTGTCGGTGCGCAGATAATGATACACCTTCATGGAAGCGCACAGACGGTTACTTTTGTCGGCATAAAGATGTACCAGGCATTTGTCCCCTGCCTGTACCGGCATGGTCTGCTCCTTAAAAGGCAAAAGTAAATCTTTTTCCAATCCCCAGTCCAAAAAGGCGCCAAACTTACCCACCTGATTTACGGTAAGCAGTGCAACTTCCCCGATTTGCAGCATGGGCTCCTTGGTGGTGGCAATCAGACGGTCCTTGGAATCCCTGTAAATAAATACGGTCAGGTTATCATTTACTTCCACGTCCGAAGGCACCTGCTTGGCAGGCAGTAACACCTTTTCTTCGGGATCTGCCGTTACATCCGCAAGATATACGCCAAACTCTACTTTCTTAACTACAGTTAAAATTTGTTTCTTTCCTAATTCAATCATGTTGTTCCGTTCCCTTCTTAATTTCTTCTTTTATTCCTGTATTTCCACGATGCAGCTGGCAGCATCTTCTTTATCCTTTAGTACGATAACATATCTGCCGTCTTCCGTCTGTCCCACATAAGGAACCAGCACATCCCCCAAAAAGGACTGTTTCTTGTACTCTGCACGGAGCTGCTTTACGTGACATTTCTTTCCGAGACAATCCAGTGCTATCCGCACATATTGCCCGTTATTTACATGGTGGTTGGTATCTAAGTGGTTAGAGCGGATGGTGATTTCCTCCCCGCGGGAAAGATTTTCCGGAATGGCAATCCGCTTGGGCGCATATTCCATGTCCAGTTTCGGCTCGATGGGATATTTATCGAGAAGCTCCTGAGGCGGGCGCACCGGCTTTCCTTTTTCGGTGTCAATCAGACTCCAAATGGTGTTGGCACATGCGATACGGCTTCCTTCCTTATCCAGCATCCAAAAGTTTCGATAGCCGATAAAACCTTTGAAATCATAGGGCGCCGTAGCAAGTGTCACATATTCTCCCAGCTTCGGATAACGCTCTGCCACAATCTGCCATGAGGACAAAACCCAAACCATATGCTTATCCTTTAAGTATTCCGTACCGGCACCGATATCCTCCGACTGGAAGGTGGAGCAGTCCTGGAAATAATCCAGAAGCGCTTCGATTTTCAAGTGACCGGTTTCATCCAGCTCACTGTATCTGATTCTGCTCTCATAGCTATACATACAGCCATTCTCCTTTATACACAAATCATTTTCATCCGGGAAATATCCCGGGCACAGCGGATATCCCGCTTGCGAAAAATCTTCGGAATGCTAGAAGCTGTGGCCGCCGCCACCGCCTCCGCCGCCTCCTCCACCGCCTCCGCCGCCGCTTGATGACGAACTGGGAGGGTCATAGACCTTGGTGGTATGGGAAAAATCGATGGATACATTTTCCAGTTTAAACCCGTTTCTGGTAGCTTTCTTTAACTGCTCTTCACTTGGTTTCACAGCCCTGGATACCATTCTGACGATAAAATAATTGATCAGCATTGCCAAAATCAGCGCAAGAAACGCATTACTTAAATATTTCATAGGCTGGGCAATTTTGTTCCCTTCTAACAGGGTTGTCATCTGTTCATAAGCTTTGTAAGCGCAGGTATAGTAATCCGCATCCGAAGCATAGCGGTACACATTGTCCGTAATGGTATTTGCATAGGCTTTGGTAATCACTTTGTAAACGGCTCCGTTACTGTGAATCCAGATATTCCGGTTGTCCATATCAATCAAAAAGACTGTACCGGAATCCGAGCCGAAGTAAGCCGCGTAATAATCCTCAATATAATTTTCCGTGGAAGAATAGTTTTCATCAATACTCTTAAAAGCAACATGACCGTAACGCGTCACGTCCCGCATCACTTCCGCAAGGGCCTGCTCTTCTTCCTCGGAAAGAAGCTGCGCATCATCTTCAATAATCAGGGAATATCTGCTTTCATAATCTTCAGCCGCCCGGACAGGCAGGTCAGCACTCCAAAAATAACCGGCAAAAATTACTACTGCAAAAACTGCTGCCAAAAGGCTGCTTAAAACACTTCTTTTATTCTTCTGTTTCTTCTGAAAACATCCGTTACGCATGATGGTCACCCCCTTTTTTATCAAACTGGGGAAGACGTCTCATAGCGAGACGATTGTAATTACGGATTAAATCATACAAATTATAAAGCACCGTCAAAAGGGAAACCAAAGTTCCCGCATAATAATATAAATCCGATACCGGATTAATAATCCTGATCAGCAAAGTGACAATAACTGCCACAACAGAGAACACAAATCCCAGGCCCTCCCGGACGCCGCCAACCATTTTGCTTCGCGGAATTCCTCTCACGGCCATTAATACCGCCGCAATTACGATTACCAGCCACAATACATCTGCGCCTCCTGAGATTACCGCAGCAAATATTATCCACGAAAAAATAATGATGGGAATCAGGTTTTGGGCAACTTTTTTCCCTTTTTTCTTATTTGCGTTCCTGTTTCCAAAAGCACCTGACGCTTTCCCTGCTGCCTGCATCCCCTTATCGTCGCTGAAATTTTCTTTCCTTACAATTTCATTCAGCTCGGAGGAATATAAAAATCCGGTCAAAACCGTCAGCAGTGCGCTAAGCATCATCAAGACTGCGGGCTTAATGGTAAATAACAAATTTAAGAAACAGAAAATGACTGCTGCCAAAAGCACGGAACCCAGGAAATACTTCTTCAAATCCACCGGCAGGTCCGCTACTACCTTGCCTGTCTGGCCGTTTACGGTAGCATAAGCCACCCTGTCTTTGTTCCGATAAGTCAAAAACCATACCGGGTACAAGGTTCTGTCCACATCCCTACAAGTAGTTCCGAGGCTGGTGTTCAGTCCGGTTTCTTTGTTGCAGCCGCCTACATTATAACCTGCAAATTCACCGCGCTTCTTTAATATCTCAAAGGTACTGCGGTTGGCCAGCCCCTTCATATCATCGGCATAAACAGAGGACGGTACATCCGCCGTATCCGCATAAAATCCACTCAAAAAGGAAGGCGTGAAATTCACCAGTTTTTTCACATCAAAGGGCGCAAGGGCTTCACTGATTCCGTCATAAAAAGACGCAGACGCATCACTGGAATACCCCAGATAATACGCTTTCATATCACCCCTTAACCAATAATGGTCCGTATAGACATAATCTCCGCTGCGGTGGGACTTTTCCCCGCGCAGGGCAATTTGCTTATCCTGGGTAATCTGGTAGGTCCAGTAAGGCATATAAATCCCTCTGAACTCCTCTACATATTCCGCCTTTTTCAGTTCGTTTGGCGCAAAGAAAGCATAGCGCATCTTTTTGGCATAGGCATCCTTACAATCCGCCTTCGTCTGCTTAAAGGGAATAATGTATTCCGGACGCTTTTCCTTACTGATCCGTTCGGTTAATATATTGGACGCACCGCAAAACGTACAAAAAGACGTAGCTTCGCCATCCGTACTGTAAAGCTCGCCGCCGCACTGGGGACAGGTAAATACCGTGGTTTCAAAGTAATCCTGCTCCACCGCATCGGTTTTCTTTTCTACTTCATATGGATTTTTCTTTGTTCCGCAATATGCGCAAAGTAATTGCTGGGTGGGAATATCAAATTTCAGATTCCCACCGCAACCGGGACATTCATACATAAACGTTTCCTCTTAAGCACAAAAGTTACATACACAGAATATTTTCATATTCAAACTAAACAAACTACATTATACGGGAATTTCCGCATTTACGCAATCCGCCTTTTTCCGCTGTGCCTTGTTCAGCGTTTCCCCTTGGACCTGCTTACCGCAAGTTTACGTAGGGGCCTTTTATTTTGGTATTCTGCAGTCTGAAGTTGGTACCCGAATAATTTCCTACATATCCGTTAATGGTACAGTTCTTAAGCAGGATATTATCCCCTGTCACATAGTTCGGATTATAAGGATTATAATGGGTCATAAAACAGATATAAGCAGGGTCATTGGTCTTGTTCTGATAAGGCGTAATTGTCGTATTCTGTACTGTGATGTTGCGGCAGATTTTATCCCCGCTGGCATCACTGTTGGGCTCGATGTTAATACCGCACTGGGGTGCCGTTCCGTGAGCCGCATAAATCAGACAATTATCTACCAGCACATCATCCGCGTCCACAATCGAAATATTACTTCTTCTGTTTTCAAAAATCTCACAGTTGATAATATCGATATTCTTGCAGCCCACACTCTTCTGGCTGTCGTCAGGCTGTCTTACCTTCTGGGTTCCAAGATAAATACCGTCTCCCCAGTTGGCTGAAATGGACATATTGGAAATGGTCACATTGCTTGCCGCAAACAGGGCAATCCCGTGGCCTGCTTCGCCGCCGCTTCCTTTATGGCGGGAGCGCTCTCCTGCAATCTGACCGCCTGTTATGGTAATGTTGGATGCATACTTGGCACTGATAACACAATAGCTGGCATAAGAGCTTCCCATGGCCTTCAGTATTGCTTTATTATCCATCACCAGATTCACGTTACTCTTTAAGCAAATACCCGGCTCTCCGTCATTGTTGGCATCTCCCGGGCGGATGTCATAGGTACCTGCAGGTGCGTAAACCGTATTGATTCCGCCGTTATCCGCATTTGCTGAAGCCTGCTTGATGGCATCCTCAAAAGCGGTTGCATCGTCTATGCCGTCTCCCGGTATTGCGCCGAAATCCAGGACATTCAGACAATTTTCCGGAGCAGGGGCAGGTACGGGCGCAATAACTGTAGCCTTCCACTTGGCATAAAGGGTTTTATTTCCTGTTTTGCCGCCTGCCAGGGATGTAATCTTTTTGGAACTTGTGAATTTGCTGTCCGTGTACCAGCCCCGGAACTCATAGCCCTCTCTGGTGGGCTCAAGAAGTTCAAAAAGCGCATCCTCAATGGTGTAACTCTTAATATTTTCTTCGTGATTTTCACCACCGTTTAATTTGTAAGTTACGGTATAAACAATGGGCTTCCACTGCGCATAAAGAATTACCTCGGAGCCGAATACGGGTCTGTCAAAAATGGGTAAATACTTGCCTTTGTTGACAAAGGTTTTTCCGCCTGCGCCGTCCGGTGTGGTACTCCAGCCGGCAAAAGTATACCCCGTCCTTTTATAAACATTTTCACGCAAGGTTCCGCCGTAAGGAATGGAGGAATTTTTCATGGTTCCGGAAACACCTTCCGCATTTTTATCATAAACAATCTGATAATTCATGGAGCGGCTCTTAAACTGATAGGTTACCCGCTTCGTACCGCCGTAGTTTCCCACACCCTGTAAGTCAATCCAGCCTTTGCCCTCCGGTGCGGAAGGCCCGTTATAAGCTACAATCTGATAATCTTCTTTTTCCAGTACCGTCTTACCCAACTGAATGGTAATCAAATCCTTGGTCGGTCTGGTCTGCCAACTGCCTTCGTAAGCAAGTTTCTTTACGGTAATTTCCGCCTTAGAAATATCCGCCTTGGCAATCTTATAAATTTCTTCCTTTACGGTATCTTTGTAATAACCTTTACCGGTAATGGTCACCTTAATCAGGGTTCCTACCGGAACGATATCGGCATTTTGTACCACTTCGCCTTTCCGTCTGATCAGGGAAGTGGTCTTTTTCTTCTTGGCATCTGTAAACTGCTGTACCAGGGCATCGGTTTCGTAGGTGTAAGCCATCTTCTTTTCGTAGTCTACGCCTGCTTCCAGCTTCTTCTTATTGGTATCCGTCAGCACAAGTGTCTTTTTGAAGTTCCCGCTCTTCTTTTGATAAACCATGTCACTGCTTGCAATGGTTGCATCGGAAAGGTCGGCAGGGGTTATCTTGAATGTATTACTAATGGTTCCTGTAAAATTCCCTTTACCGGTAATTACTAAGGTTGCAGTGCCGGGCTTTTTACCGTTTTTGATGGTAACGGTATAGTCCACACCTTCTTTCAAGCAAACACTGCCGCCTCCGTCTTTTTCAAAGCTTACGTCGGGCTTCTTGGTCACACCACCCTTGGTATAAGGAATTTCTGCCGGATAAGTCACCAGGTACTTCTCATCCGTAGCTGCGTCAGGTGTTACAAACCGGGAACCCGTCCGGATATCCCACTTTGTAATGGTAAAGGTTTTCGTCACCGTACCACTGAAGTTATTCACTCCGCTAAGCTTGATGGTGGCCGTTCCGGGCTTCACGTTCTTTGAGTAGATATAAACATAACCATACGCTGCTTTTTCTTCATCAGAAAGCGCATCATAGGCGCTCTTCTCAATACCAGGCACCGGAGCACCTTTATAGGTCACTGTAGGTACGGGCTTACGCGCAGTCACTTCATAGGGCACGGAAGGAATCTTCGCAATCTTCACATCCGCTAAAGCAGTGCCTGTAATCTTGAAGGTTTTCTTCACAGAGCCGGAATACGCACCGATTCCCTTGTAGGTTACGGTTGCGGTTCCGATGTTTACGTTGTTTTTATAACTAACGGTGTAATCCTTGTTTTCTGTCAGCTTGTTGGTCTTTTTGCCAACGTAAAGATAAGCCTCCGGCTGGGTTTTCCCGGTTCCGTCGTATTTCACGGAAGCCTTCCATTCCGCAAAGGACGCCGTAGAAAGGGACGTTCCCGTAATTTTGAAATTCACGGTCTTTTCACCGGTGTAGATGCCGATACCGGTAACCAGAATGGTAGCCGTACCGGTATTCACATTATTTTCATAAGAAAGGGTGTAATCCACGCCTTCCTTTAAGGTCTTTTTCTTGTAGGTTAAGGTTACCTTGGGACAAATATCTTTTCCTGTATACTTCTTCGCAGACACTTCCCCTGCAGTCACCTTGGAAATCAGGGTTCTCTCAATAATAGTCTGTCCAAAAGTAATGCTTCCCTCGTAATTTCCTTTACCCTGTACAACTGCGGTATAAGCGATATCGCTTACTTCCTTAAAAGCATTTTCATCATAATCCTCAAGGGTACTGTCAGTTCCCGGATAAAGGATGGTGTAGTCCACGCCTTCTTCCAGAACAATCTCCTTACCGCCTAAGGAGAAAGTCACTTTGGTCTTTCCTTTTTGCACCTTTCCGTTGTAGGTCAAGGTTACATCCTCAGCGCTACCCGCTGAAATATTAAGAGGTGAAATCTCAAACTGCTGCACAATACTTCCGGAATAAAACCCTTTACCGGTAACGGTCACTGTTGCCGTGCCCGCATTTGTATTTTTACTGTATTTTACGGTATATTCTTCGCCGTCTTTCAGCAGTTTCCTGTTATGATAAACGCGGATTTCGGGGAAAGTAATCTTTTCTCCTGTATAAACAGCGTCAGTTACACCAACCAACCACAAATCCTTGGGAACATCATCTGCCGTTTCAAAGCCCATAATCAGACGGTCTTCTTCGGTCACATCCTCCCATCTGTCGGCATCATCCTGCACCGTAATCGGATAAATCAAAACATCACTGTTTTCGTAATGTTCTTTTACCGCTACGGCATAAAGCGTACCTGATTGTTCCAGCTCAATAAACTCATCAAATAAAATACCGTTTTCGGCACATACATTCTCTCCGATTGCATCATCAAAGGTATAATAAATCTTAGCATCTCTGGTGTCTGTAGTAAGCACAATCTGTGTTCCGGGATAAAGATTGATGAAATTTCCTGCGTTGGTTTTAGGCTTTGAAGCCTTGTCTTTACAGGACCAGTGCGCATAAAGGGTGACGCCGGCGATTTCTTCATCAAGAAGGTCCTCCGCCAGTTCAACTGCCTCTGTTTCCTTCGGTCCGCCATTTTCTTCATTAAGCTCCTCAGCTGCCAGCTGTTCTATCAGCTCTACGATGCTCTCTTCCGTAATCTGCTCGCCCTCTTCCGGGTCCGTAAACCATCCGTCAAAATCATAATTCGCACGGCTTGCCTCCGGCAGCGTTCCGTAGGGCTCTCCCAGCACAACTTCCATCTCGGTCACATCACAAAGACCACCCATGGCATCGAATGTTACCACACAGGTTTCTTCGGATAAGCCATTTTCCAGGGAGTCTGTTTCCGGTTCTGCAGTGGGGTCTGCAACAGGTTCCTCTGTAGGCTCATATGCCGGTTCCTCAGTCGGTTCTTCCGACGGTTCCGCTGTAGGGTCTTGTGCTGCAGGGGCTTGTGTAAGTCCCTCATCAGAGGGGGCAACCGGCTCCTCTGTCACTTCAAAAGTACCTTCCGCAAAAGGCTCTTCCGGCTCCTGAACCACAATATTTTCAGGCATCGCCTGACTTGCAAAAGCAGTCATATCCACAGAGGTAAATAATATTACCGCTGCCAAAAACATACTGAATATCTGATAGATTTTTCCTCGCATGGTATCTCTCCCATCTTCCGTTCTCTTAGTCCGCGCCGGCATTTTCTTTACCGTAATCAAGATACTTCTCTCCGCCGACGCTTTTCTTTCCATCTACTGCTCAAAATTACTCTTCACTTTCGGAATCGCGAAATCCGGATGCTCTCCGCTCCAAGCGGTCTGAGGCATACAATCCAGCATCCACATATCATCCTTTTCTATCTCAAAATCAAACACATCCGCATTTTGTTTCATCCGCTCCGCCTTGGTAGCCTTTACCAAAGGAATCATGCCTTTTTGCAATAAATAACGGAGGCAGATTTGCGCAGGACTCTTACCATACTTGGCAGCCATCTTCAAAAGTAGTGAATCCTCTAACAGCTTGGCTCTGCCAAGGGGACTCCAGGCCTGTACCGCCACCTGATTTTCCGCACAAAACGCAGTAGCCGCCTGCTGCATATACCCGGGATGAAGCTCTAACTGGTCAGCCACGGGCTTTACCTTACAATTCTGCAAAATATTATCCATATGATGAGGCAGGAAATTACTCAGTCCAAGCCCCTTTATCTTGCCTGCTTCATAAAGTTCCTCCATGGCACGCCAGGTTTCCCGTCCTTTTTCCTTCCAGTCGGTATCATCCTCTGCGCTTCTGGGCCAATGGATCAGATACAGGTCCAAATAATCCGTCTGCAACCGGTTCAAGGTGCGCTCAAAGGCTTGCTTAACCTCTTCATAACCCATCTCGTCAATCCATGCCTTGGATGCGATAAACAAGTCACCGCGGGCAATACCGCTTTTCTTCACCGCCTCGCCCAACGCCCGCTCCGTGCCGTACAAAGACGCGGTATCAAAATAACGGTAACCGCACTCCATGGCAGTTAAAATAATCTCCACATTGTCACCGCCTGTGGGGTTGTAAGTTCCAAATCCCAGACAGGGAATTTCAAGGCCGTTTGATAAAGTATAGGTATCGTTGATTGATTTCATAAAGGGCTCTCCTTCCGGTTCAGACGCTTTTTTTCGAATTTAGCTTAGTATTTTTATTCTATCATATTGGGGGGATTTATTAAAGAATATCGAAGGGATTTTCCGCAATCGCAATATCATGTCTCTTACAATACTCCCCAATCCACAACTGCTCTTCATCCGTGCACTCCTCATTGAACCGGTGATAGGCCTGCATCAGCGTATTATGATAAATCTCAATGGTGATATATGGCACTGTGAAATCCTCAGGCCTACGCATAAAAAGAATCGTTGTATCATTATGGGTCATCGCTTCAATATAGGTCATCAGACAATTGCTCATATAAATCGCTTCCCGGCAATAATCATGAATGGTCTGGGGGAAACGGATGATATACCCGTGATCCCTCTCCTGCCAGTCATAATTCCTTTTCCTGTTGGCCACCCTAATACGTCTGTTATATTCATCCCTATTTCTCAACAGATAAAACACAAGCTGATTCACCTTAGAATTGCTCATTCCCTGCAGACCACCAGACTTGTGAATAAAGTCCGCGTAAATTGGGTCTAACTTATTCAAAGCTTCTATATCGCTGATATTTTGTTCCCTTTGGATAAAAATTTCGTACTGGGAGCGACACCAGATGTTCTGCAGATGGTTTTTGCGCGCCATGTATAATCTGCCGATTTCAGGCAGCGTCAAATTCCCGTCTATCAGCCTTTGCAAATAACGGCACTGGGCATCATTCAAATTCTCCGTAAACATCACGGGGAATTTACTTTGTAATTTTTTCAGCATCTCCCGATAATTACCTTTCGATAACAAAACCGCGCCATCCGCACAGTTTAGCGCCCTCAGCGAGCGTATGGATATCCCGTCATACAAATCAGAAGGCTTCGTAGCCAGCAGATTTACCTCGTCAATCAGCTCTGCCCCTACCGCCAGCTCAAAAAGCCCCGCTTTATACAACATTTCTTTCACGGTATTTTGCTTCATACAATGATAAATATGATCCAAAAGCAACATGGATTTGGTAAAATACCGCTGCAAATGCCACGTTGGATTTTCTTTTGAATAATGGTTAAAAATCTCGTCCATGACACCATAATCAAAGCCGCAATATTCATTATCCCGGCATTTTTTCAAGAAAAGTTCTTCCTGCTTAGGGTTCCACACATAATCCGGGTGAAAAGTAAAACGGATTATTTCATAAGGCGTCCGGCGCCTCACTCCGCCCGCCTGCATTTCTTCCCCGTTCCCGAAATGAACGTAAAAAGAATCTATGTAGGGCTCCGTCTTAAAAATCACCAGAACCTCGCTGTTCTTCCCCTTGCACAAAGCATGACTTTCCAGTATTTCATCTATTTCCGCCGGCGTCAGCTCCGGCGGTGTGAATTCATTTATCCCTTTGGTCGTTTCTAACATAATATGAACCCCCTATTGTATTATTTATTATACCAAAAGCAAAAGGTCATTTCCAAAGAAATGACCTTAATTTAACTCATATGTTCACTTGGCTTACCTGAATTTCTTTATTTCCTCCTAAGCCGCCTTTCATAATCCGCAATCACTTTTTCCCGCTCTTCATCGCTGCCAATGCGGCCTTTCACATAAACCTTAAAATTTTCCTTACTGATGTAAATCTCCGCATCCAGAAGTTTAAAGAAATTCAGGTTAAAATCCGTAACCGTCACATCTTCCAGGGCGTTAAAGAAAATCCGCACCAAATCATCCCCATTGATGGCCTCGAAGTCATCCACCTCATGGTAAGGCACCCAGTAATGGACACTTGCCGCCACCCTGGCCAGATCCACGCCATTTTGATAGCGCGTTTCCCTTACACTCGGGTCGTACAGGAATTTCCCCAAATCATAAATCACGTAGTCCGGATTGGTGCTCACATTGTGACCAAACTTATCCATTTCGTAATTTACCATTCCTGCGTCGTCCTTTAGCCACTCGCCTAACGGCTTTCCGTCTACTACTGCATTCGCGTATCGAAATTCTCCCATAAAGCATCCCTCCTTCTCGTTCCTTCTATGAAAATTGTAGCATTCCGCCATAACAGCGTCAATGGATGCCGATTCACCGCGTAGTTGAATTTACCCGGTTGAATCCGCACGAACAGAATCGCGCAAGACAAATTATCGTCCGCTTGACATTCACCATAATATTATTTACACTTTAAATGAACACGTTCATAAAAGGAGTTTTTATGCCAAAAATCATCGAAAATCTCGACGTCAAATTAATGGAAGAGGCCCGCAAACAAATCTGCGAATCCGGTTATGCTAATGTTACCATCCGGTCCATTGCCAAGGCTTGCGGCGTGGGTGTGGGAACCGTGTACAACTACTTCCCCTCCAAAGACGCCCTGCTGGCGACTTATATGTTTAAGGACTGGCGCAATTGTATGGAGGTCATCAACACTGCTACAAACGCAGCCGATTCTCCGGAACCGGTAGTCCGCTGTATTTATGAGCAGATAAAGCACTTTGCCGGCCTTCATCAAAGTATCTTCCGGGACGAGGCGGCCATCGCCAGCTTCCATAATACTTCGGGCCAATATCACGCCATGCTCCGCTCCCAGCTTGCGGCGCCGCTTCAGAAATTTTGTGCCAACGATTTCGCACCGGAATTTATCGCGGAAGCGATGCTTTGCTGGACCATGACGGACAAGACCTTCGAGGAAATCTTCGGTATGATTCAGAACTGCTTTTAACCGGACTATGCGAACGGACGATATTTTGTAATCCAAATCAAACGTTGCAAAAAACATATCATAATATCATTAGAAAAGGAGAAATGCCTATGTCAAGTTTTGAAAACCTGCGTGTGGTAGACAATTTCTATCAGACATCCCTGTTTTTTCCCATGCCCACCGTGGTAATCAGCACCTTGTGCGAAGATGGTTCCACTTCCCTTGGCCCTTATTCCCTGGTGCAGCCCTATTATGTTGCGGGCAAAGATTTTTATGCTATGCTGCTTTCCTGCCGCAACTCCTCCAATACGGCACAAAACATTCTCCGCACCGGCAAGTGCGCCATCAACTTCGTGGACGACAAGCCGAAGACCTTTAAGGAATGCGTGAAGCTTTCCTGGCCCGGCGATAAGCCCGAGGACAAAATGCCGAACTGTCAGTTCAAGTTAGAAAAAAGCCAAATCGAAGAAGAAACCGGCGAAAAGCGCCCCATGGTTCTCTCCGACGCCATCCAGGCCATTGAATGTACCTGGGTCCGCGAGCTGGACAACGCACAGGACGACCAGCCCGGCCAGTTAAACGGCTACGAAGGCCCTTATCATGATTTCAACGGCATCACTTCTAAGTTCGGATGCCACTTTATCCTGAAAATCGACCGCATCCTGATGAAGAAAAAATACGCCGATGCCATCATTAACGGCGTCCGCTCTAAGGATTTCCCGCCGCTTCCCGTGGATTACGGTTACCGCGACAGCAAAAATTTCTGGTTCCACCGCAAAAGACGTATGTTGGCAGAACTCCTTCCCATGCGTCAGCAGTCTTTGGAATCCGTGCGTTATGCCGCTGACCGCGCCGATGACAAGGTGAAATTTACGGACGACGCTCTGCAAACCATCTTGAATGTACCCCGCGTATTCCTTCCTCTGGTTTTGAAGGGATGTGTGGATTGGGCCAAAGAAAATAACGTAGAACTCATCGATGCAACCCATATGCAAATCATCAACGACAAACGCGCAAAAGAGAAAAATAAGAAATAATTTCTTTCACCAATATTTCAAAAAGAATATCAAAAAATTACAAAATTTCTGCATGTCAAAAATAGGACGAGAAAAGGAGACTTACTATTATGGTATTACCTATGTATTTCTGGCTGCTTTTTGCGGCAGCCCTATTAATCAGTGCAATCGGTTTTAAAAATTATGTGTGGTTCATTTCCTTAGGCTACGGATTTTCCATCGCCGGCGAAGGCCTTCTGATGCTGATTCTTTATGGCCAAACACTGACACCCGGCACCTTAATCTGCTGTATTTTGTTCATCATTTACGGCATGCGCCTGGGCGGCTATCTGGCCTTCCGCGAGTTTAAGAGCAGTTCTTACAAAAAAAATATGACCGGCGAAATCAAGGACGGTAAGACCGTTCCCTTCGGCGTAAAAATCGCCATCTGGGTGACCTGCGCTGCCCTTTATGTGACACAGGTTTCCGGCGTATTTTATCGTCTGCACAACGAAAGCGGCTCCAACGTATGGACCTACATCGGCGCAGCCGTGATGCTCTTTGGCGTGGTATTTGAATCCGTTGCCGACCTTCAGAAAAATGCAGCAAAAAAAGTGAATCCCAAGCGTTTCGTGGACACCGGCCTTTATCGCATCGTGCGTTGTCCCAACTACCTGGGCGAAATGATTTTCTGGACCGGCGTACTTATCTCCGGCGTCGGCGCCATCTCCGGCGCAGGCCAGTGGATCGTGGTGCTGATTGGCTATGTAGGAATTATTTATGTGATGTTCAGCGGCGCCAGACGACTGGAAATCCGCCAGAATAAGAACTATGGTAATGACCCTGAGTATCAGAAATATGTAAAGACCGTGCCGATTATGGTACCTTTCATTCCGCTGTATAGCGTGGAGAAACATAAGTGGTTGGTGGCGTAGACGTATACTTGACAAATAATCCTTTCTTTAATATTTAGTATATGCAAACCGGGAAGGCATGCCTTCCCGGTTTGTGTAATAGCTATAATTCCTTTATATATTTACTAGTTTCACTCCCTATATCCATTCTTATTTTAATTAAACCATCACGTACCAATGTGTAAACTTTCCAAATCTCTTGAGATAACCTAAATTCTTCCATTTCTGCCTGCACAATTTTAAAAAGTTCTTCTTGAGATACGTCTTCTTTTACCTCTTTATCATTGTATATCTTACTTGGTTTCAATTTATCATGTTCTTTATTAACCCAATCCAAAAGTTTGCCTAACTTCTCATAAGGCCTAAGAATTTTTTCCGAATCAGCTATCGCATTTGCATCAATACTTATTTCACCTACATTCGTATTGCAAAACCTTTCCAATTCTTCGCTTAGTTTTTGCTTTTCTTTTATGCCAACTTCAGAAAAGACTTCAACTTTTTGCAACTCTTGGAAAAGGTCGGTTACTCGCTTATTAATTGTTTTTTCAATGTTTTCAGGTAACCATGAGCCTTTATTAGCCTTTGCATCCTTCTTATGTTTTATCAACGCTTTACCGGCTGCTAATTTCCCTTGCATACTATACATCCCAATCTCAGCATCTGCGATTTTATCCTCTAAATAATCTTTTATACCCATGAATCCTTCTCCTTTAGGAATAAACATTTATCACACATTATCAATTCCGGATTCTCTAATCCCCCTACTGCTTCAAAAACATTATTAGCAAATCCAGCATTAATAATATTATTATTTCGACTTGTCTCTTGAGTAACACTTTGTAATTCAACTATCAATCCGCACAATACTTCAATATCAACATCCTCTCCGTTAGAATATTTTTCTTTTCCACACTTGATTTCATTTTCCTCCATTTTAACATCAACATATCTTGTAACGTGTCCATTATACCTATCAGACTTTACTACTACCAATCCATCTGTTGTAAACCATAAATCAGTATAATTAAACAATTGACTTAATCCTTTTTCTTCAATTACCGCTAACACATCTGACTTTTGATAATTAAATCTCTTTATTTTCATAAAGTATCGCTCTAGTTCCAAATCGTTTTTTCCTCGAATATACAACCGAGATTTATTGTCTCTTTTAATCAGAGTATTCTTTATACAGTATTCTTCTATTTTCTTTAATACTTCGCGTCTATCCGCATTTCTACTTTTTATTCTCTCATACTCTCCGTCTCCCAAGAGCACCTCTACTAAAAAATCATAATCAGACTCAATCTGACTATGTTCATCTCCTTCATATTCTTCAGTGGGTATTTTTAATCCATTTTCTATACAAAATCGGAATAGTTCAGCCTCCTCTACCGCAATTCCATTCATATTACATATACTTTGTACTCTCTCTGTAATCACCTCTGAAAGATATTCCAACATTTCTTGTGCAAAAAACAAAAATGTATATTTACTAAATAACAAATCTAAAATTTTATGTTTATCACATTCAGCATTATGCATATATCGTCTAAATTCTTCTATTTCATTTGCATTTTGAACTAACGGTTTTAATATATCTTCTTTTAAATATTGACAGTTAATTTTAGATAAGTCATCTCTTTTTAACTCTACTAATCTACAAATACTGAGGAAATATTCTTGAAGTATTTTCATATACTCAACAAATATATCATCTTCAGCTAATTGATTAATAAACCAATTTGATTTATCTCTTGAAATTCTATTTTCCAGTTGTTCTTTCATAGTAATTCTATTTTCATAAATATCATAAAAGCTAAACTCATCAACTTTCATTTCACTATAAACGGGAATACACTTATTAAACTTTGCTGCATATTTCCTGGTCAATTCATTTAACACCAATTCATATTTTTGCAATAAAGAAAATTTCTGAATATAAATAAACTGGTTTTCTAATATATCTTCACTAACATTTTTGTCTTTCGGCAATGGAAATAAATATTTACTTGGAACTCTTTTACATAAAACTGAATAATTCCGTCGATATACCGCTCCATCTTGATTAACCAAAATCTTGTACACATATAAACTACTAAGAATTTGTGCATTTAAAATTTTATTATAATCTTCATTCACAAGCATAAGTAAATATTTCTCAGCAGGTTCTTTTTCACCCAATTTCATATATGCAAATACACATAGCTGGATTATTTCGAATGAATTTCCTGCTTTTTCTGCTGCTTCCTCAATAAGTTTTCTTAACTTTTCTTTATTATTTTCTTCCATTTGAAGAAGCAAATCAACGTATTCTAAATTGCACATAGATGCAATCTTATCTTCTCTGAGTAATCCGAATCGATTTAATTCCTGAAATTTCTCAAAATACTGCTTAGCTTCTCGCCTAAACTTTTCTTCATTTTTTTGTAAATCTTCAATTTCTCCTCGTAAATAGATTAGTCTTTCAAACATTATACTTTCATTAGAACTATTTGTTTCATATAGTCGCTCTTTTTCTATTTGTTCTATCTCTAATCTCTTTTCCATTATTTTATTGTGCACGTCTAACACCACAAGATTAGCTGTATGTCCAAATTGATACCAAAAAGGAGGGTACGCTCCAAAACATTTAGAAATAGCTTCCATTCGTGCATATCTTCTATCATTATCAGTATCCATTAATATTTCGTTATATTGATGAATTAACCGCTCTGTTAATCGCATTTTCTCATCAAATCCAAAATGTTTTGATAAACGCCATGCTGTATCAAACAATTCTCTTTTTAATCCATCAAACTGTTCTATTGCTGACTTTTCTAATTGCCACAACTCTTTTTCATAACTCAATGTATTTTCTGCTTTTTGCCTTCTATAACTCATATATGCAGTGCCAACAGACGCTGCCAAACTAAAAGCCGTCATTGCAGGCCCCTCACTTAATCCAGAAGCCACCAAAGCACCTATATTGGGAACAGCAGACCATACTGCATTCTTCATTTTTAGTTGATATTCTTTTTCAACATACGCTCTCTCCTTTTGATCAATTTTAAAAAAAGTAATTGTATTCAAGATTTGTTTCAGGATATCTAAAAGAGCTTCATCATTTGGCATATTTTGTAAATTAAGATTATTTAATATCATTTCATATTCTTGTTCCATGATATTCAAATCCATATAATCTACTATCTGGGTAACGGATACTGTACATAGATTAAGAGCATATGCAGCCATCATTGGTTCTATTTTATCATTTATTTTATTAACAGTATTCTCTTCAATTATTGATACTTCTTTTTCTTTCAAAGGTACCAATGCAGCTACTGTTTCTAAATTCTTTTGTGCCTGCTCCAAATTATATTGTGTTTTCTGTAATAAATCCATTTTTTCCTTTTTACTAAAAATACTCATTGATGTGTCCCCCTATATTATCTTTTTGTAAATGCAATCGACATCATTATTGGTAGATGATCTGATATTAATGTACGATACGCTTCATATTCATTCCTCATGTTATTTCCATTTACATCTCGTATATCTTGATATTTCCCTCGATATAAACATTCTGCATCTAGTCTTCTACTATGAATCACTAAACTATTTTCCAATTTTTCTTCATATGAAAAATGATCATAGTTATTCGCTAAGTTCTCTTCTCCACAATAAATCATTTCAGGATTTTTTCTTGATTTTCCTCGTATTGTAGTTTTCTGATTTTGAATCGTTTTGATTATATGTCTTCCATATTTCAATCTCTCTACATCTAACGGCATAATGGCTTTTTTATCAAGTGAATTAGATTCTTGAAGACACATATTATAATCACCTAAAATAAATGTCACCACTTGACGCGTTCCTATATTTTTAATATAAACTCTTTGATAAATTTCATTTGCTAATACTCTATATTCTTTGAGTCTTTCCTCATAATCAGTAGCTGTGGACTCTTCCTCTTCCATATCAGCATCTTCTATGGGGTTTTTTCGAAAAATTATATGTGTATTTATTAATCTTATTTCCGCATTACAACTCTTAACTAAAAATCGACCACAAAACGGAGGTCTAATCGTTTTTCCCCCAATCAAATAAATGTCAGGCTCACTTTTCTTTCTGTATTTGTTTACCGGTAATTCAATGCGCCTCTTTAACCAAATAAAAGCATATCCCTCTTCTGCATTTTTTCCTCCAATATAAGAAATGGGTTTTGCCCACCGCCCTTCCCAATTTGATGTTTCGCATGAAAATACATCTCTTGCATTAGAATTACCCGGAATTCCTTCCGAAATTATAGTACCATCTAAACACTTCATAATTTCTTTCAGCGCTTCTTTGTTTGATATTTCTTGAATTGCAACGATATCCAATTTATTACTTTTAATTATATCAGCAATGCCCTTAATATCCTTTTTAAGCATTGATTTTCTACCGAATTTCTGTATATTAAATGAACCCACTCTATAAACAGATGCCATAGTATCTCCTTCACAATTAAAGATTACATTTCTCTGGTGTTTATCATTCAACAATTAACTTGATTTATTATCCAAAATATTAATCACTTTCTTTTGGCTTCCCAGCCACATCTCAATCCCCTTGCCAAACACTTCCGCCTGCACCACATACTTTCCATCTTCTTCAGAAAGCACCTTTGCGGTCGGCAGTCTGTCCAGCACGGCCTCTATGGATTCGCCGGTGTACTCAAATTTGACTCTCTGCAACTTTCCGCCGTACATGAACTGAATTCTCTTTCGGAATTCGCCTTCTTCAAATCTGTTGGCGTAGGGAATCTTAAAGTGTTCCTCCAAAATCTCCAAATCTTCAATCCGGTCGATTCGATATATTGTCGGAAACGGGTCATTGGCATTCTCGAATTCTTTCTCTTTGTCAATTCCCTGGATAAATCCTACCAGGTAAAAATAGTATTCCGAGAACATTATCGCCAAAGGTTCCAGCCTTCGTTCCACCTTCGCTTTATCCTTCATTTTGGTGTACTTAATCCGGATCACCTTACTTTCCTTAATGGCTTGTCCAAGTACCATCATCTTGTCCATAAAGACCTTATGATGATGTGGTTCTATGTAATGAAAGCGCTCATTAGCAATCAGTTCATTTACCAGCTTCTGGTTCTTCTTTGGCACGCAGCTTTCTACCAACTTGTCCAAAATGCTCATCATTTCCTTTTTCGTAAATGCCCGGCTGTCCAGCAAAATCTTACTGACTGCCAGTATTTCATCATTGGACAACTTTACATGATTACTCTGCTCCAGCCGATAGCCCTTTTGTTTATGGTCGTAAATCAACTGATTAGGAATACCCTCTTCCACAATCTGATTATCCAGAAAGTTTCTGATGTCCTCCAGGTCACGCTGAATGCTTTTGGGATTTACTCCGTAAATTTGCGCAAGTTCTGCTTTATTTACAACCTGACCATTCATCAGCTTCGAATAAATTGCTAAAATTCTGTTGTTTTTCCCAAAATCCAATCCTTCCATAAAAGCAACCTCCTGCTATCTCTTTATATTTCAAGAATAGCACGCCTTTTGGACACATTATGTCCATCCCGTTAATTCTATTATCGGCATTTTATACAAATAATTTATAACATTTGCATAAATAATTTTAACATTCGATAATAATTTTATGCACTTTTCATACACTGATTATAACATTACAAAATTGCATCTGCAATATAATTATTTGCACATGCAATTTATAATATTGTTTCTTGTGGATTTTATTAAGGATATACTTAAAATGAGGTGATTTTCTTGACAAACAAACACGAAAATGAATACAAAATGCTTGGACTAAATATAGCCTATTATCGTAAACTGGCTGGTTTAAGTCAGTTGCAACTTGCCGAAGAAATCGGCATCAGTCGTACTCATATGAGTAATATTGAAGCTCCTAATATGCCCACATCCATTTCATTGGAAACACTTATGGATATTGCCGCGGCTCTCAGTATTCCGGTTCATGCATTGCTTATGTTCAGAGACTAATATAATTATATCAAACTATCATAGACAGAAGTCTGTCCAACCAAAAAGAAATCACGATTGTGATTTCTTTTTTTACTTTATTCCAACCCCTCTTTTACCGTTTTTACCAAGTCTTCAATCAATTCCCACTCCATCACAGCATCATCATACAAACTCCAAAGAAGTGCTGCCAAACAGGCAATCACTACAACCGTATGGAAACAAAATCCCTCCGGCGCATAAAACAAATCCGTAAAACTCCTTGCTACTTTGTATCTGGTCAAGGCATGTAAATTACATAACAGAATTACGATAATCTTCTTTGCCCAGTAGGATGGCAATATCAAATGCTTGCATATTATATTCATGTATGGAACCCTCCTGTTGAAAAGCTATTTTCCTCGCAGATATTCCGGAAGAAGCGAGTCCAATCCTTTTCTCGTAAATCGTCCGGAATTCTTTACTTCTTGCTTCTGTTCAACATCTACCCTGTTTTCATTTTTCTTTTCTCCAAAATCCTTTAATAACCGCTTAGTTTCATTGCATATATAGTCGCACAATAAGGTTTCAATATCCGTCAGCAGTCGTAACACTCTTTCATTTTCCTGCAACTTGCTCATGCGTAATTGGCCGGATAAGACGGTATAGACGCTTTCATTTTCCCGGCAGTTTTCATCTTCAATCATTCTTTTGTGTACAGCAATCGCTTCCTCTACTCTTTTTATGCAATACGCATTATAGATTTGAATTTCTTCCCAACCATGTTCCTCATCCAACGTTCTGAGCCGATTTACAAAACACTCAAATACCTCCAATTCATAAGCCACTTCTCTTAAAAATTGCTCCTGATATAATTCTTTTTCTGTTTCGGAAATAATATTTTGTCCCTTTTCCAGTAATAAATCATAATTAGTCTTAGAAAATGGTACTCTCTCTTTTAATCTTTCCATAGCAATAATCTCCTCATTTTCCGTTTACTTCATCAAACCATATATGCGTTTCCGTTAACCTGCGACCATAAATCTGAATTCATAGTTGCAACCTGCCATCCTACTCCTTGCAGTTCAGTAGCTCTGTCAAAATCTTCGATATCATGGCTTGTACGGGTGATTGCATTTGACAGGCCATACTTAGATAAGTCCCCACCTTCCACAAGGTGGCGCAAAATACCTATTTGTTCTTTTTTGTTTAACTCATATACCTTCCCTGTAAGCTTAATTACTTCTCCCGGATCTCCGTTGATATATTCACCGGTCGACTGCTTCAACCTATAAATAATCTTGTCAAACATTTCTTTTTGAATTGCGGCTTTAATACTATCACGTAATCTTAAAACCAAGGCATGGTCTTCCGCCTTTTCGGTCTCGCCGGAATAAATACCAAATCCGCCTTCTACCGCTTCCTGCACTTTTCCCACATGTGTCTTTCTCTGACTCATTTCCGTAGCAATCATTCCGTTACTGCAAACCAATCTGTACAAAAAAGGATGTACGCTCACAGCCCCAAGTCCAACCTCTGAGTTCGTTACAATAACGCCTGCTTAAACGGTATCTCCAACTTTCACATCTGCTTCCAGTTTTCTATTGACGATTTTGAAGTATAATTTCCGCTCCGTAACTTCACACTCCACCACTTCGTATTGGTCTGTCCCTGCAAACATGGACAAAACAGTTTCTGCAATTAATAAATTATCAATACGACGGTATTGTGTTGATAACATTGCCCTTCCTACACTTTTCTCCGGAAACTGAAATGAGCGAATCATATAACTATTGCTTTTATCTGCAAACCACGCATTCACATTCTGTGCCAATAATTCCGGCTTTTCCTGACGCATTAGTTCATAATACCTTCCGGGAATATTTAGTGCTGCTCCTATTTGATTATGAAGGATTTGACTACTTTGAAATGTTTTCTTTTCTCCCGTTACCAAATGATTAATCTCAAAGGTTGAGCCATCCTCCCATATCCGCATACCTCTTGCAGGAGCTATATAATCTTCTTTTGCAACATGTTGACGTTCCAAATCAATTACAACATCATTTAAGCTTCTTCCGGCCATTTTTGTCCTCCCTGCTCTTCCAATGCTAATACGCAATTACTAATTCGCAATTATCTGATATACATATTTCCCCATATATCTATCTCAACTATAACAAAAGACCCGGACACATTCTGTCCAGGCCTTTCATTATCTCTCATCTAAATAAAATATTTTTCCTTTTCCTGCAAATGGCAATCTTTTCCCTTTCGGCAATAAATATGCATGCTCTCTTTTCACAGTTAACTTGCTTTCGATTTCTCCGTCTGTAATAATAAGCAACGGTCCATCCTTAGGAAAATCCTTTGCCCGCTCCAAACAATCAATCCCCGGTTGCAATACGGTTCCGCCTCTGCCTTTCACTTCTACCCGTCCGGCTAATTCTTCCGGCGTTAGATATCCGGCATCATAAGCATCCGCATCACAAAAAGCCACTCTCACTCTTTCTACTTCTCGCGCCTGGGCATAACTGACAATACTTCCAAGCGCCATTCCTAACATTTTCTCCGACATGGAACCGGAGGTATCGATTAAAACTCCAAAGGTTCTTTCGTCTTCCTTTCCTTCTGCATCTACAAGCCTGGGCCTCGGAATATCCGGCGAACTGCTTTGTCTCCTACTGGGTCTGGCATAACTATAATGCTTCTCCTTTAGCGGAAAATATTCTTCAAACCATCTTGCCAATTCTACATCCCAAGGAATCGGCGGCATTCCCAAAGCCCGAATTTCTTCCACCAATCCTGCCGGTAAGTATCCTCTATTCTGCGACTCATGATAGGTCAATCCTTGTTTTAGGGCATTCTTATAAAAATCATCCAAATCCACCTGCTCTTTGTTGCCTTTTCCATTACTGCTTCCAATTACATCGCCCTTACCATATCCTCGCAAAGTCATGAGTTTTTGTGCACTTCTTATATCTTGTAAGAGCCTGTCATATACGGATTCAGCAGACATATTTTTTAAATTCACATCATAAAGAACCCCTTCCGGCATTTTACCGATTTGAAGTTCTTGTAACCACCCGTTAATTACATAATCGCAGGCTACATTCCACAGATAAGCATTTCTCCCCTGACATCTCTCATGGTGCATTAGTCCTGCGTGCAAAAACTCATGTGCCATAACAAATTTAAGTTCTTCATCTGTCAAATTTGCTGTTGGGTTAATATAAATAATTGCACTCTCCACGTTTACTGCTGCAATTTGTATTTCCTGTTTCTGACATTCCCCATAATTTTCGATAATCCGAAATCCGGTCGCCAACCCGCCAAGTAACGGATAATGCGCTACAAACCATTCCGCTGCCTCTTTTGTTTTCGGGCCGCATTCTAACACCGGCACAGCATCATTAACACCTTGCAACGTCCTTTTGGCCGTATAAGCTAACTTAGCCGCAAATTCTGCAGTTGCCGGGTTACCTTTTTCATGCACCAGAAGCGTATTTAGTCCTTCCATGGATACCAGTTTATTTATCTGCTCTGCCTGCGCATACTGCGTCGCATCCCATTCAAACTCTAGCAAATATTCATAAATTTCCTTTTCGCTTTGATTTCTGATATCAAATCCATCTGTAGTAAATGGACATTTGCCTATTTTCATATCCAGTAAAAATTTCATAATATACAAGTCACAGGCAAGTTTCCAGGTTTTTTCATGGAATGTCAATCCGCTCTCTTCCAAGGGTTTGTTCTGGCCGGTAACCTTTTCTGCATCAAAATGTCCGAATGCCAGATGCAGATATTGATGCACAATCAGGTAAAACCATTCCTTGGCGGTAAGGTAATGTCTGTAAGACGCATTTACCCTTATTTCTCCTCTGCTTGTTACTACACAGGCCGGCTGATTTTCCCGATTTCTTCCCACAGTCAAAATTAATCTTCCGCCATAAATATTACCGAATAAATGATGCTGATTATATAGCGCTATACCTTCCTTAAGAGATTCCACATTGGTCTTCTTTTCCTCTTTTTTCTTCTTTTTCGCCAATATTAGCCCTCCTTTCCGATTAATCTGGGAATATCCCGTACAATCTCAATCATAAACCAATCGGGCAATCTGTTATTGTTATCTTCCGAAACCACCATCTGCGCAATTTCTATGTTGATTTGTGCCAGGTCTTTGATTAGTGCCTTTCCTCTGTGTGCCAGATAATTACTCTCTTTATTCATTTTTTGCTTATTTTGAGGAAGATCATGCCAAAGTTTTGCACGGAATGACTGCGCCAGAAAATAAAGCACATCCCTATCCTTAGGTTCCGAAGGCCACTTTTCAGTTCCTTTAATGATTTCCTGTAGCAAGTACTTATTACCTGCCTGTTTACTGAATGCAAGAAACTGTCCCGCATGAGTATGGGACACACTTCCATAAACCAAAATTCTCATCATATCTTCACTCAGTGACGAACCCCATTCTTTCATAGCATCGCTCAACATATGCCACGAACGGGGCGTTGAATAAGGTTCTTCTGTCTTAGGTGGTTCCGCGAACAAATGATCCGGCCTCTGTGCAATGTACTCTAATACCAAAGGATGCAAGTTATTCTCATACCCCCAATTAAGCCACTTATTTACATCAGGCTTCATCTGCACATGAAACATTCTGTTAATTAGTGCTGATGACATGGTTTTGACAATTGCACCATCCTGCATTCTGTTTCCTGCCCCGATTACAATACTTCCCTCCGGCAAATGATATTCTCCGATACGTTTTTCATGAATTAAAGAATAAAACGCCTTTTGCACATCCTGACTACAAGCATTCAGTTCATCCAAAAAAAGTACGTACGGTTCTTTTCTCGCAATCATTTTAGGGGGCAAAAATTCAGATGTATCGCCCTTAATCTGCGGAATTCCTATGATATCTTCCGGGGCTAATTGGCTTCCCAAAAGTGATACACAGGGAAGTCCAACACTATCTGCAAACTGTTCCACCAATGCCGATTTACCAATTCCCGGAGCCCCCCAGATAAAGACCGGTCTAATCGGTGCTACATTCAATAAAATTTCTAATAATTCTTCTTGATTAACTGTTGTTGCTAAATTCATACTATCTCCTTTCTATGACTTTCCACCGGTCTTAAAGTTATATACCGGTTTCAGCATATGAGTAACTTCCACAGTATCTTCAATGTGCTTTCTAATCTGCTCCACCGGACGGTAAGCAAATGGCGCTTCGTCTAATGTATCCGCACCGATACAACTACAATAAATCCCTTTCATCTCGTTCTTAAAGGAAGATACCGTATATCTGTTTTTTACTTCATCCCGCCTCATACTTCTTCCGGAACCATGTGGTGCAGAATAATTCCAATCTGCATTTCCTTTTCCAACACCCAGTAAAACACCGTCTCGCATGTTAATGGGAATAATTACAAGTTCCCCTTCTCTTGCTGAAATCGCACCTTTTCTGAGAATTCTTTCTCCCTGCAATTCATCCACATAATTATGTATGGCAGAAAAAGTATCGACTGCCTTTAGCTTCATTTCTTTCAAAATCTCCCAAAGAATAATTTCTCTGTTTAACTGCGCAAAATCCTGTACCACGCTTACATCTGTAAGGTACGATTCCAGCATTTCCCCTTCTAACCAGGTGAGTTCATAGGGAACTTCTGCTCCTTTCCGTTTTAATTCCTTCGCACCGGTCTCCACATAATACTCTGTCACTTCTTTTCCCAAATGTCTGCTTCCGGAATGCACAATCAGATAAAAGGTTCCGTCCTCATCCTTGTCCACTTCAATAAAATGATTTCCACCACCTAATGTTCCAAGACTTAAATATGCTTTGGAACTGTTTACATTTTTGAGGCAATGAAGTCTTTCTATCTCAAACTCTTCTGCTTTTTGATGAGTCTTTCCTCGAACTGCAAAACCGACAGGAATTCTTTCGCGAATCACTTTGTCCAGCTTTTGTAATTCCAGTCTCTTTTCTTTGATTTTGACGCAAGTCATTCCGCAACCAATATCAATTCCCAAAAGATTGGGGATTACGTGTTCACCTACTGTCATGGTAAGTCCTATAGTTCCTACTTTTCCGGGATGTACATCCGGCATCACGCGGATTTTACTATTCTTTGCAACCATATTGTTACAAATCATTTCAAGCTGTGCTCTTGCATATGTTTCCATATCATCAGTGAAAACTTTTGCCTGTGCGTATGTTCCGTTAATTATTTCCATATATTTTCCCTTTCAATTTTCAACCCCGACCGCATTCCTTCACATTCTATTCCGGCCGGCTTATAAAAGGGCGCAAAAAAGACACCTCATCAAGAGGTGCCTTACATCTTCTCTATATCATGAACCGATTTTTACAACGACTATGTCTAAAACAGTCCACCAAAAGAAAGACAATCACGCCCTTGGTTTGCTCTGCTACTTATTAAATTCTTTTTACTCATTTGCTTCGTCATGGTAATCGTCCTCCTTTCAAAATTGCTTGGTTAATAGTTTTCTCAGAGAATATAACACATCATTTTTGCTTTGGCAAGTGCCTTTTCTGATTTCATTATATGCTTGGTGGTGGACACATTCTGTCCTTGTCTAATTAAAATAAAAAATAATTAATATCGTCTAGCTTTTTCACTCTAAAAAATAGCACCACATCTGTCACATTGTGCCAAATTTGCGTCCAATTTTGCATCGCAATACGGACACCTGTATTCTGTTTTTTTCATTTTTCTTACACGTAAACCTTCGACAATCTGATCTGCCATAGTATCAAATTTCTTATATTCAAATGATTGCATTACCACATCCATGTTATTGGTTTTCATTCCGTCAAAAGACTTGCTTACCAAAGCATCCTTTAATACATTCAAAACCCCGGATGATTTCATATCAATCAAAGTCTCTTGATTATTATCTACCTGCTTATCATTTAGCTTTAAAACTATCTTATCATATCCATACAAATTTAAACGTATATCAATATAAAAATCATATTGATAAGCCATAAACTGCGGAACAAAACTTTTTACATTGCCGTTACTGTCTTTATATTGAATTTCTTCTTTCTTTATATCAATCCTTTTTTCACAACTAATAATATCTTCTATACTAAAAATATCACTATTTGTTCTCTTATAGTCAACCGAAGGTGAAATGACAAATGTCCCTTCTGCAGGATTAATAAATATATACTCAGCTTCTCCGTAAGATGCAGATGGTATAAATGATTCTATCTTTTTCTTATCGTCCATTCGTTGCCGGATATGTTTCACCATATTTTCATATGTACATTTTTTCTTAGTGAAGTACCTTGAAACATACGACATACACTTTTTACAAAGAAATTCTTTACCCGCCTTACTGCTATTTAGTACATTTAATGCGGCTCCGCAAATTTCACAATTGCCACCAGCTAAGTTAATCCCAAATAATGCCTTCATTAGTCCCCCCATTATGTGTAATATAAATTATAGATACATAATCAATTATATTTCTGCACGCAGGGTTCAGTCAATAAA
Source organism: Lachnospiraceae bacterium (assembly GCA_017561085.1). Taxonomy (GTDB): domain Bacteria; phylum Bacillota; class Clostridia; order Lachnospirales; family Lachnospiraceae; genus Suilimivivens. The sequence goes on along the minus strand of JAFZDQ010000124.1, from coordinate 1,730 downwards.
GATTCATAAACTCTATATCTAATGCTTAATTATATATAATCAAAAATCCCTTGTACCGCATCCGCAATATCAATCACAGATGCCAAAGGAACACTATCGACTTTTTTATATCCTCTAACATTTAAATCAAGCAAAGCCAGTTTTTCGCATTGGACTAAACCACTTGTTTCCGCCGTCTCTATCGAAATATGTAACGGTCCTTCCAAACCATGCTCATAAATCGGACAGCCAATTACTTCCCCTGTTTTGTTGAAAAAATCTTTACTTACAACCAGAACCGGAGGCTTAATTCTCTCTACCTTCAAAATATCTCCCTGATGAATTCCTTCCCGCATTACCAAACCTCTCTTCCTACAGGCTCACCAAAATCAAACTCACCATCCAACCGAAGTTCTCCACCGAATGCCGCTGCTCTTTCTTCCAATGTTTTGTGTCTAAAAGTTTTGACAAGCGTAATGACACCTTCCGAAACGCTAACCTCCAACAAATCATCAATGCCAATATTGGCCGCCTGCAATATATCTTTAGACAGTCGGATTCCCTGACTGTTTCCCCATGTTTTAACCTGCGCCTGCATATATTTCTCCTCTCACATACGTATATACATAGTATATACCTTGTGCCTAAAAATATCAACACACGATCACCGGGATTTCCAATAAACGAATAAATTTTTAGAATTACCCGGTCATCCTTTTACTGTATTCTCGTCCTCCCTGCAAGTCTCATAGTACTCACAAGTCATACAAAAGCACCGGCACCCATGGTCCTTCTCACAAATACCTTTAATCCAATATACGAATCTTTTAATCATTTCTCTCTCCATTTCCAAACTGCACGTCTTACATTTCCTAAATCACTTATTCAGCCCGCAGTTTCCCGCTCCTACCCCAGCTGCGCCATAAGCACTCCGAAATCAAACAGTTCTCCCAGGCTGCCGCCAATCTCCTTCGGCTGAAATGCCTCCATCACGGATTTCAAGGCCGTATTGCATCGTTCCTCATTGCGGACGATAGCAAACAACTCCGCGGTATTTTTCGCATCCCACAGGGCATCGTGCATCCGCCCTTCAAAGGAAATCCCCGCATAATCCAGTGCTTTTTCCAAAGAAATAATTCTTTCAAGGCCGAGTTTTTCCACGTATTCTTTTTGGAAATTGAACCAGTTTTTAAGCGGTCCCATTTTTTCTTCGCAGGTATAATTCTTCAAGGTCATCTCCGCAACCAGCTGATTGTGATCATTCTCACTCCAGGCATAAACTTCATAATCAGGGCCGTAGGATTCACACCAGCTTACAAACATCTCCCAGGCTGTCGCAAAGGTCGGTGCGCCGGAAACCATCCCGGTACTGATGCCGGTCAGGGTCTCATATCTTTTAAAAATCTCATCATTAAACTGCGGTTTCACCAGCGTCTTAAACTCTCCCAGCACCAAAAAGTTTTCATCCATGATGACAGCGCCGATTTCAATGATTTCCATACGGCTGATTTTCTTCTCTTCTACGAATTTGCTTGCAATCTGGTTCATTTCTAAATCTACAATTATGTAATTCAATGCCTTTTCCTCCTATGTGTTCCGCACTTCTATATCGGTTGAATGAAGAACTAAATGTTCACTCATTCATACCCTTATTACATAAAACTGATTTTTGCCCCCTTTTTCGTTGTTTTAAGGGGTATATCATTTTCGAAAACTATGCTATAATCAAGTCATTCCAGATATTTGCATAT
>JAFZDQ010000123.1 GCA_017561085.1 Lachnospiraceae bacterium | reverse complement strand
TACTGCAGTGATTCAGTCTTCCTCGGCAACGACGGTCATGGTGGTAGGTTTTGTAAACTCCGGTATTATGACCTTAAAGCAGGCGGTAGGCGTTATTATGGGTGCCAATATCGGTACCACTGCTACGGCATGGATCCTTTCCTTAAGCGGACTGGAGGGGGACAGCTTTATTATCCAGCTGTTTAAGCCCAGTACACTTTCACCGCTTCTTGGTGTCATTGGTATTGTATTGTTTATGTTTACCAAGAGTGCAAAAAAGAAAAGTATCGGTACCATTTTGTTAGGTTTTATGGCGCTGATGACCGGTATGGATATTATGAGTAGCTCCATGAAGTTTTTGCAAAATGAAGCATGGTTTGGTGAACTTATGATTTCTTTCTCCAATCCTTTGCTTGGTATTTTATTTGGTGCTGTTTTAACTGCGATTATCCAATCTTCTTCCGCATCTATCGGTATCTTACAAGGGTTGTGCGGTACCGGTGTGGTAACCTTTGGCTCAGCCATTCCGATTATTTTGGGACAGAATATCGGTACCTGTATCACTGCGTTATTGGGAGCAGTGGGTGCAAACCGGAATGCTCGCAGAACTGCGGTAGTGCACCTTTTATTTAATGTGGTTGGTGTAGTGATTTTCGCGGTTCTTTTCTATGGTCTGGGATTGTTTATTGATTGGAAGTTCCTGAATGAAACAATCGGTGCTTGGAATATTGCGGTAATCCATACCTGCTTCAACGTGGCAGCCACCTGTGTGCTGATGCCTATGAGCAACTTGCTTGTAAAATTAGCTTATGTGATTATTCCCAAGGAAGAAACTCCTCAGAAACAGGCATTGCTTGATGAGCGTCTGTTGGCAACTCCTGCGGTAGCTGTACAGCGTGCCCATGAGATTGCTGGACAAATGGCGGCAGATGCAGCAGAAGCAATGCGTCTGGCGATCGGACTTACCAAGAAATATGACATAGCTGTACTGGAAAAGGTTATGGAACTGGAGGACAGTACAGACCGCTATGAAGATGCCCTTGGTACCTATCTGGTGAAATTATCCAATATCAATCTGTCCGTTAGTGACAATCGTATTTTGAATACTTTGTTGTATACCGTTTCTGATATTGAGCGTATGGGAGACCATGCAGCGGCAGTGGCAAAAGTTGCCCAGGAAATTGAAGAAAAGAACATCGAATTTTCTGCCCAGGCGAAAGCGGAGCTTGCTGTATTGGAAAGAGCGGTACTGGATATCGTGGACCGTACAGTAGCTGCTTACGGCACCTTTGATTTGGAACAGGCCATTAAGATTGAACCTCAGGAACAGGTTGTAGATGCCCTGGTACGTGAAGTGAAGTCCCGCCATGTACGTCGTTTGAGAGACGGTCTTTGTACCGTGGAATATGGTTTTGTGCTGGAAGATTTACTGACTGCCTGCGAGCGTACTGCGGACCATTGTTCCAATGTGGCAGTAGAAATGTTGCAGGTTTCCGAAGGTAAGTTGGAAGCACATGAGTACTTAAATGCCTTAAAGGCCGGCGAACTTCATGAAAGTGCGGCATTTGCAGAGCAGTTTGCAAAGTATAAAGCAAGATATATGTTCCCGGAAGAACAGTAGGATTGGGCTTTTGAATTAAAAATTTTATTTGTACGTATGCGGCATGGTATATTTTCCGAACATTTCCACATAATAACTCCATATTGAAAATGAATGAAATGAGTATAAATATGGAGGAAAATGATTTGAAAGCAACAGGAATTGTTAGAAGAATAGATGACCTTGGCCGTGTGGTGATTCCCAAAGAAATCAGACGAACCTTACGGATCCGTGAAAGTGACCCTCTTGAGATTTTTACGGACCGGGAGGGCGAAATTATCCTGAAAAAATATTCTCCCATCGGGGAAATGAATACATTTGCCAAGCAGTATGCAGAGAGCCTGTGTCAGGTGTCAGGCCATATAGCGTTGATTGCGGACAGAGACCAGTTTATTGCAGTGTCCGGCGGTCTGAAGGGATTGATTGGCAAACCTGTCAGTAAAGAACTGGAGGACAAGGTAAATGCCCGTGAGATTGTGATTGCACCTAAGGGAGATAAGAATTTTATTCCCATTGCAGGAGAGTATGCAGAAGAGATTTTGTACGAAGCAATCAGTCCCATTATTTGCGAGGGTGATATTATCGGGGCAGTGATGTTGGTAAGTGTCAGTGAAAAAGGAAGTATGGGAGAAGTGGAACAAAAATTAATCCAGTCTGCGGCCGGATTTTTGGGCAGGCAGATGGAACAGTAGTGCCGGTTAAATGGTGGCATGAATGAAACAATAACGAAAAAAATCCCCGTTGCTTTTGGGCAACAGGGATTTTTTCATCTGATAATCGGATTTACTTACAAGTATTTTTATTGAACATAATCAATGCTTCACGGCAGGCGAAATCACCCATTTCATAGTAATCACAGCTTGTCCGGTTCATACGATCTGCAGAGACGCTGCGGTTTGCCTTCTTGGGCATATCGTGAATAAAGCGGATTTCTTCCGTCTTGTATTCTTCGTCAAAATCAGGGTCTGATTCCTCTTCGTAGTAGGGGTCAAATAACAGAATCCTGTCTTCTTCAATGCCGGTCAAAAGTACATAGTGGCTAACCTCCAAATAAAGGCGTAATACCACGACGCCGCCTTTTTGCAGGGCTTTCGTGATTTTACTTTCGTCCGTAATGGTTACCTCTTCTGCGGTAATGTGCTCGCAGCAAATGGGGAAGCCCTTTACCTGACTGAAATGGTTCAGCCAGCAGGAAATATAGTCCATGGCCGCTGCAGAGGTGCCTTTTTTGCAGATTTCGCCGGCATCATTATAAGTATCCATGCAATACAGGTTGATAAATTTCAGAACTTCGGGGAAGACATCCTCTCTGTCAAATAAGTAGCGGATGCCGTTAATTAAGCATACAGGTCCGCAATCGTATTCGGATGATTGATAATTTAATGGATTTTTCATATAAGTGCCTATGTACCTTTTGCTAAAAATGTAGTAAAATAATGAAGTTGCAAAGTGATAGTAATATAACGCGGAATATCTTATTTGTCAAGAAGATATCGAAAGGGGAATATTATGAAAAAAATGATTAGAAAATGGACGGCATGTGCCCTTGCTTTTGCGATGGTTCTGGCGCTTGCGGGCTGTGCCAAAGGCGGAGAGGGCGCAGGTAGCACAGGCGCTTTGGACAGTGAAATCGTAAACATTGGTATTACCGATTCCCTGGGCAGTGTGAATCCTTTTACCATTGACCAGACATGGATTAATAAGTACGCGGTCGGACTGCAGTTTTTACCGCTGATGGAACTGGATGCAGACCTGAATTTCCAGCCGATGCTGGCAGATTCCATTACCACTGCGGACAATCAGAACTTTGTGGTACACATTGATGAAAAGGCTACCTGGTCTGACGGAACACCGGTAACGGCTTACGATTTGGAATACTCCGTACTTCGTCTTGCCAGCCCGAAAGTAGCCAATGCCACACTCCTTCTTTATGCATTTGAAGGCGTGGGTGATGACGGTTTCGTGGAAGAAGGCGCCACAAGTATCGCAGGTATTCAGGTTCTGGATGAAAAGACGGTACAGTTTACCACTAAATATCCCATTGCTCTGACTACCTTCCAGAATACCTATGCATGTTACTTACCTACCATGCCCAAGCATATTATTGAAAAATATACGGAAGAGGAGCTGACCACCTTAGATTGGTTTAACCATCCTGATGTAGTGAGCGGACCTTACAAGCTGACAGGTTATGATGTGAATCATTTCATTACTTACGAGGCAAACGAAAATTATTGGAAGGGTGCCCCGAAGGTGAAGAAATTAAACTTCAAGATTATGGATGCCAGCCAGATTTATGCAGGTCTTAAGTCCGGTGAAATTGATGTGACCCATCACACCATGACAGCCATTCCCCAGGAGGATTATGAAAGCATCGAAGCATTGGAAAATGTAGATGTAATCTACGGTTCTCCCATTACCAACCAGTCTGTCTTTGTGCAGACGAAAAACCTTCCGGATGTGAAGGTGCGTCAGGCACTTTTGTATGCCATCGACAGACAGCAGATTTTAGACCAGCTGATGAAGGGACACGGCGAAATCGTGGACGGTTTCCTTTCTTCTGCAAGTCCGTTCTATGATGAGACCATGACACCGGTTACTTACGATCCCGAAAAAGCGAAAGCGCTCTTAGCTGAAGCAGGCTGGGACGGCAGTCAGACCATCCGTTTTTATGTGAATTCCGGTGACGGCGCATTTGTCAATGCAGCCCAGGTTATGGTAGCCCAGTGGGCCAATGTAGGAATCAAGGCAGAAGTACAGACCGTGGATTTGGGAACCCTGATGACAGTTGCGGGAACCACCGATTACGAACTGCTTGCAGTACAGTACACCTATGCACCGGTAGATCCTTACCCGGATATGTCCTGGCTTCTTTCCGGAGAAGGCAGCTGGACGGGCTATGCGGATGACGAAATCAACGATGCCCTTGCCAAAACCCAGACAGCAGCTAGCACTGCAGAAAGTAAAGAATATTATTCTTTGGTAAACAGAAAGGCACAGGAAGAAGTTCCCATGTTTTCTGCTTACGTAATCAGTGCCCAGGGTGCAGTGAACAAGCGTCTTGCAAATGTAAATTCCAATGTTTATGGATTCTTTAACAATATCCATGAGTGGGAAATCGTGAAATAGGACGGTCGTTTGACTAAAAAAGAAAATACCACAGAGTGCCTTAAGGGGCTCTGTGGTTTTTGTGACATCAACAGAAAAGTTTGATGCCGGAATGATGATGGAAAATAAATGCGAGGAAGAGTATGGCACATTTATTGGAAGTAAAGGGGCTTACCACCGCCTTTACAGGGGATTACGGAAAAAATATCAGCGTAGATCATGTTAATTTTCATGTAGACGCAGGCGAGGTTCTTTGTATTGTGGGAGAATCCGGCTGCGGTAAAAGTGTGACTTCTTTGTCGGTTATGGGGCTTCTCGGCCGCGGCGGAGAAGTGACGGAAGGCAGTGTGCTTTTTGACGGAAAGGAACTTCTTTCTCTTACGGAGAAGGAAATGGATCAGGTTAGGGGCAACAGTCTTACCATGATTTTTCAGGACCCGCTGACCTCCTTAAATCCGGTGTTTACGGTGGGAAATCAGCTGATGGAGAGCATCAGGACACACAAGAAGATGAGTAGGAAGGAAGCCTATAACCGTGCGGTTTCCCTTTTGCAAAAGGTAGGGATGCCGGATGCGGAGGGTACCATGAAAAAGTATCCCCACACGTTGTCTGGCGGAATGCGCCAGAGAGTGATGATTGCCATGGCTCTTGCCTGTGATCCGAAGCTTTTAATTGCGGACGAACCTACCACGGCACTGGATGTGACCATCCAGGCGCAGATTATGACCTTGCTGAAAGATTTGCAGAAGGAATCCGGCATGGCCATGATTTTAATTACCCATGATATCGGTTTGGTGGCGCAGATGGCGGACAGGGTTTTAGTGATGTATGCGGGACAGATGATAGAGTCGGCCCCGGTGAAGGAGCTGTTTGCAAATCCGCAGCACCCTTATACCAGAGCACTTTTAGATACCGTGCCTACTATCCGGGATGATAAGGACAGGGAACTTGTATCCATTCCCGGTATTGTGCCGGAAAATTATGACAAGATGGAAGGCTGCAGGTTTGCGGACCGTTGTGCTTACCGGTGCGATGCGTGTGCAAAGAAACAGGAAGATTACGTCTTTGCTAAGGACCATACGGCCAAATGTATCGTTAGTAAGGAAAGGGGGATTTTTGCATGAAAGAAGCAGGAAAGACACCCTTAATCCAAGTAGAAAATATGAAAAAATATTACCCTGTAAAGGGAGGCATTATTCCCCATCAGACTGCGGAAATAAAGGCGGTGGACGGCGTGAGCTTTTCCATTATGCAGGGAGAAACACTGGGTCTTGTGGGAGAATCCGGCTGCGGCAAGTCCACCATCGGAAGACAGCTGGTGGGCCTTGAAAAACCCACGGAAGGATGCGTTTATTACAAAGGGAAGGATTTGTCTTCTTTTTCCAAGCAGGAATTTGCAGGCATCCGTACCAATTTACAGATGATTTTCCAGGACCCCTATTCTTCTTTGAATCCGAGAAAACATATTTATGAAATTTTGGCGCAGCCCATGCTTTATCATCAGGTAGCCACCAAGGATACCGTGGATGCGCAGATTGAGCATTTGCTGGATATGGTGGGACTGCCCAAAAGTGTACTGGGCAGATATCCCCATGAATTTTCCGGGGGACAAAGACAAAGAATCGGCATTGCCAAAGCCTTGTCTTTAAAGCCTGAGTTTATAGTTTGTGACGAGCCTGTCAGTGCCCTTGATGTTTCCATTCAGGCACAGATTTTGAATCTGCTGCGCAGCCTGAAAGAGGAACTGAGACTTACCCTTTTGTTCGTGGGACACGGACTGGGCGCAGTGAATTATGTCAGCGACAGAATCGCGGTTATGTATTTAGGCAAAATAGTGGAAATGGGAGAAGCGAAGGAGATTTTCAAAAATCCCATCCATCCTTATACCAAAGCGCTGCTTAGTGCAGTACCGGTACCGAACCCGGAAGACAGAGTGCCCGGGAAGGCCCTGCTTCAGGGAGAAGTGGCAGCCAATAACAATATTCCCGCCGGCTGCAGATTCCACCAAAGATGTCCTTATGCGACGGAGATTTGTAAGCAGAAGGAACCGTCGCTTCAGGCAGTGTGCAGTGCCGGCGCGGCAGGAGAATCGGATGAACTGAAGGCTGCCGGAATGGCGGGTGTGAATTCGGCCGGCGCGACAGGCGATCATCTGGTGGCCTGCCCTATCGTAATGTTACAAAAGGAGGAATCGTAAGTATGTGGAAATATATTTGGAAGCGTATTTTGATTGCGATTCCTGTTTTAATCGGTATTACCATTATTGACTACGGTATTATGTGTCTGGCGGGAAGTCCCCTGGAGATGTTGCAGGGACCCCGTGTGTCAGAAGCTGCGCTGGAGGCCAAGGCCATTGCCATGGGTCTGGATAAACCCTTTTATGTCCAGTATTTTATTTGGTTAAAGCAGCTTTTGCAGGGCAATATGGGATATTCCGTGAAATCCTATCAGCCGGTGCTGGAGATGATAGGGAGTCATTTGGGCCCCACCCTGCTTTTAATGGGCGTATCCTTGGTTGTGAGTTTACTGATTGCGGTTCCTGCGGGAATTTACAGTGCGGTACATCAGTATTCCAAAGGGGATTATGCGGTGGTTACTTTTTCCTTTTTGGGAAGCAGTGTGCCCAGCTTTTTCCTTGCCCTTTTATTGATTTATGTATTTACGGTGAAATTGGGACTTTTACCTTCCAGCGGAATGACTACCCTGGGAACGGACGGCGGTTTTACTGATGTGCTGAAGCATATGATTATGCCGGTTTTGGTGCTGGCATTTTCCCTGGCGGGAAGTAACATCAGATACATCCGAAGTGCGGTGCTGGAAATCCTGCAGCAGGATTACTTGCGGACCGCAAGAGCTAAGGGAATCGGCCGCTTTAAGGTGATTTATAAGCATGCCCTCCGAAATGCGCTGGTACCGATTGTTACGGTAATCGGTATGCAGATTCCCATGTTGTTTGGCGGCGCGGTGATTATTGAACAGGTATTTTCCTGGCCGGGACTGGGACTGATGACCATGAGTGCCATTACGGCCCGTGATTATCCGGTGATAATGGGCGTTTGCCTGTTGTCTGCAATTGTTGTTTTGGCGGCGAACCTGCTTACGGATATTATGTATGCATTGGTAGACCCTACCATTACGTTAGAGTAGGAGGGTCTTATGAAAAAGCAGATGAAAATGGAAATGAATAGTAAGAATGATATTACAAAAGAAAGTTATTCCCAGACGGTATTCCGCCGATTTAAGCGGCATCGTCTGGCTATGGTGAGTCTCGTTCTTTTGGTGATTTTAGGTGCGGCTGCCCTTTTTGCACCAATCATTGCACCCTATGACCCGGATGCGATTGTGGGAAATTTCAGCGGCGCGCCCAATTTAGAGCACTGGCTGGGAACAGACCAAATCGGCAGGGATGTATTTAGCAGACTTCTTTATGCCATGAGAATTTCTTTACTGGTGGGAATTATGGCGACCCTGATTTCCACGGTAATCGGAGTGATTCTTGGCCTCATTGCCGGTTATTTCGGCGGTGTGGCAGATATGATTATTATGCGTTTTACGGACATGGTGATGTCCTTCCCTTATATTTTACTGGTGCTGGTTGCGGCGTCCATTTTTAAACCCGGACTTTGGAGTATCATCCTGATTCTGGGATTTGTGGACTGGCCCGGAATTGCCCGTCTGGTAAGGGGGAATGTGCTGAACCTTAGGGAAAGCAATTTTGTCAAAGGAAGTATTGTGGCAGGAATGCCGCTTAAGCATATTTTGTTCTCTGAAATTTTACCTAATACGGTGGCGCCTATTTTGGTATACGCCACATCGGTGCTGGCACTGTCCATGCTGGATGAAGCGGCGCTGAGCTTTTTAGGGATGGGGGTACAGCCGCCTACGGCCAGTCTCGGAAATATGTTAAACGGCGCCGAATCCTTAACGGTGCTGACCAGACAGCCCTGGCTTTGGATTCCACCCGGGGTAATGATTGTGGTGCTGGTTATGGCCATTAACTTTATCGGGGATGCTCTTCGTGATGCACTTGACCCTAACAGTAAAGGTTGATTTGGAAAGGGTGGACGAAATGGATTTGGAACAGAAATTATCGGAATGGTTTGAATGGTTTCATGCCCATCCGGAGCTTTCTTATGAAGAATACGAAACTACGGCTAAGATAAAAGAAATACTGAAAGATGCAGGTGTGGAAATTTTGCCCTACTCCCTGGAAACCGGCCTGATTGCCATCGTAAGGGGGGCTTTGGAAGGACCTGTGCAGGCACTGCGCTGTGATATTGATGCTTTGCCCATATTGGAAGAGTCCGGGCTTTCCTATGCTTCTTTGTACGAAGGTAAAATGCACGCCTGCGGCCATGATTTCCATATCGTGGCGGGAATCGGTTGTGCGCTTTTGCTACAGTCGCAAAAAGAATCCCTGAAAGGGGCTGTGAAGATTATTTTCCAGCCGGCAGAAGAAGCCTCCATCGGTGCTTATAAAATATTGGAAACCGATGTGATGGAGGATGTGGACTGTATCTGGGGACTTCATGCGGACCCTACCCGTGATGTAGGGGTGATGGGCATTAAGGAAGGTTTTGTCACCGCGGCAGTAGACCGGTTTGTCATTACCGTAACCGGAGTATCCTGTCACGGGGCGCATCCTGATGACGGCGTGGACCCTATACCGGCAGGGGCAGCAATGGTGCAGGCGTTGCAGACCATTGTAACCCGGAATGTGAATGCGTTTCATCCGGCGCTCCTTAGCGTGACGCGCTTTCAGGCGGGAAATACCTGGAACGTGATTCCGGAAAAGGCTGAATTAGAGGGAACGGTACGAACCTTGGAAAAAACTGACCGTGTGCTCTTTGAAAAAAGAATCCGGGAAATCGTAAGCGGTATCGCACAGGCTTATGGTGTGAAGGCGGAGCTTACTTGGATGCCGGGACCACCGGCAACCTATAATGACGCTGAAATGGTGGATAAAGCCACTGAAGTAGCGAAGGAATGTGGATTGCAGCCCGTGGTAAATGAATGCTCCATGGGCGGCGATGATTTTTCCTTTTATGAAGAAAAGATACCGGGCTGCTATATCAAGGTGGGAACCGGCAAGGGACAGACCATCCATCAGCCGGGCTTTGCCATTGATCAGAGAGCGCTGCAAAAGACGGCGCAGTATTTAAAAGAAGTTATAGTTTCAAATATGTAAAATAGATATAGTACTACGATATAGGATTTACGTGCAAAAAAAGAACGCTGTACACACCGGGTATACAGCGTTTCTTAATTTTTCGCACACTTCATTATATAGTTTAACATAAATGAAAATATAAGTCTAGTAATTATTTTTCTTTTCTATAAAATGGTTTTTGTAGGATGAAACGGAGAAGAAAATGCAGATGAAACGAAAGGAGCGCAGCATGAAGAACGAAGAAGCACAAGGGATGAAAGCAGGCTGGCAGGAAGAGGAAGCCTATCTTGAGGATACCCTGAAGGTAGTTAAGAGGAATGTGGCAAGTTATGAAGCCCAGACCACGCAAATGCAGGCAGAAATCAAAGAAATGTTGGACCACTATCACGATAATGATGTGGAGCTTTATACGGCGCTCAATAACACCATTACCATGCAGGAAAGTATGAAGCGGGCACTTCTTCGGAACAAGAAGGCGCTGAAAAAGCCCTACTTCGGCAGAATCGATTTCCTGGATGAAAAGCTGGGAAAAGAAGAAATGCTTTATATCGGAAGAGGCGGAATTGCCAGGGATACCACCCATCAAGTGGTCATTGACTGGAGAGCACCGGTGGCCACGGCCTATTATGAAAACGGCCTTGGGAAGTGCAGCTACCCGGCTCCCGACGGCGGATCCTTTGCCATCGATCTGAAAAAGAAAAGAACCTATGAAATCGCAGACGGAAGGCTCCTTGATTTCTTTGATTCGGAGGTCATTGCCAATGATGATTTGCTGACCAAGTACCTGGCCAAGAACAAACAGGCGGTTTTGGGAGAAATTATCGCCACCATCCAAAAGGAACAAAACGACATTATAAGGAAGAGCCCTTTTCATAATATGATCGTCCAGGGGGTGGCGGGCTCCGGAAAGACCACCGTGGCGATGCACAGAATTTCCTACATTTTGTACAATTATCAGGAACGGTTTAAGCCGGACGATTTTTATATTGTGGGAAGTAACCGTATTTTGCTGGAATATATTACCGGGGTGTTGCCGGACCTTGATGTATACGGCATCCGGCAGATGACCATGGAGCAGCTTTTTGTGCGGCTTTTGTATGAGGATTGGGATGAGAAAAAGCACAAGATTAAGATGCAGGCAGGGACTGTGGCAGACGGTAGCATCCGGGGAGGCCTATCCTGGTTCCGGGATTTGGTGGCATTTTGTGAGAGATTGGAAGATGAAACCGTTTTTCAAAAAAGTATTTACTTAAATCCCAGGCAGTTTGTGGAAGGCTTTAAGAACGGAAAGACCGGCATTTTTGATGAAACCGTCGGAAAGTCTGTCAATCCTGCGGACTTGATTGAAATTGTGGCAGGGAAAGATGTGAAGGATTATCTGCGCCAGAATCCGGCTATGTCCATCCAGAGTAAGATTAATATGCTCAATGAGCGGTTGGTAGTAAAACTCCAGGATGAGTTTTTGAAGAGCCCTACGAAATATACCAAGGAAGAAAAGAAAGCCATCCTTCGGGCCTATCGGGGCAGATATGGGAAGAACGAGTGGAAAACATCGATTTTTGATTTGTACACGCAGTTCCTCACCGAGCAATTTGAAAAAGGCTACGCCGTGGAAATACCCGGCGTAGAGTTTGATGTGTATGATTTGGCGGCCCTTGCCTATTTATACAAAAGGGTGAAAGAAACCGAAATCATCAGCGAAGCACACCATGTGGTGATTGATGAAGCCCAGGATTTTGGAATGATGGCCTACAGCGTGCTGGATTTTTGTATCAAGGATTGTACGTATACCATTATGGGAGACGTGTCCCAGAATATTTGGTTCGGCTACGGTTTAAACGACTGGGAAGAACTGAAAACCCTGATGCTTTCCGGAGAGAGAGCGTACTTCGGAGTGCTCAAAAAGAGCTACCGAAACACGGTGGAAATTTCAGGATTTGCCATGAATATCCTGCGCCACGGCAGTTTTACCCCTTATGCGGCAGAGCCTATTATCCGTCACGGAAATCCGGTGTCTGTGGAAGAGTGCAGAGGCAGGAAGGATATGATAAAGAAGGCCGCCGACCTTTGTAAAAGCTGGCAGGAACAGGGACTTGATACCATTGCCGTGATTTGCAGGGATGAAAAAGCGGCAGCAAAGGCCGCGAAAGATTTGTCGAACTTTATTCCGGTTGCGGAAAGCGATTTGGAAAAGGCAGTTTTTGCAAACGGTGTCATGGTGCTTCCGGTAGCGTATACAAAAGGTCTGGAATTTGATGCGGTACTGATCTTAGATCCGGATACAAACGACTATCCCTTAGACGACGGACATGCCAAGCTCCTTTATGTGGCGGCAACCAGAGCCCTTCATGAACTTTGTGTCCTCCATACAGGAAATCTGACGGAGCTGATTACCACGCCGGTAAAGGATAGGGAAGAAGTGGCGGAAGATGCTGTGGAAAATACTGTGGAAGAAGCGGAAGAAGCGAGAGAAGCGAAAGAAGCAGCCGACGAAGAAGGTGCGGATGCCCCCGCAGCACAAACATCTGACACACAAGCGCCTGTTCCGGAATTCCCTGTACCGCAACCCATTACGCCACTAAAACGGGTAAAAGCAGTAGCTACCTTAAAGCCTGCGGCTACAACCATCAACACCGCGTCCGGCAGGGCAGTGCCGCCTAAGACGGTACTTCTCACCGGCGTACAAAAAGGACAAAGGGAAAAGATTTCCATCAAGACGCCTTTATCCTCCACGGAAAAAATCCTGGCTTGTAAGCCGGATAGCAGAGAGGCCGATACCAGACGCGCCCAGCGAAGGAGCGGCGGCGTTTTGCGGCAGGAGGACGCCCCTAAGTTTGGGGATATGCCGCCTACGGAGGCATTAAATCCCGGCGGTCATGCCAAAATTGATTTGGGGATTAAGTGGACCTACAAGCAGGCGGACGGCTTGTATTTGCAGAGCAGATACGGCATGCTGCGTCTTTCTCCTGTGACAAGTGAAATCATCAGGGTAACTTTTGACGGAAACGGACAGCCAAAGGAAGAGCCGCATGCAGGCATTGGTCTCGACCAAACCGAGAAATACTGGATGTACAAGGATATGCCCCTTACTGTGGAACTTTCTACCGATGATTTGATTCTGCAGGTGGATAAAAAGACCGGCGCAGTGACCTATATGAATGATAAAAAGAAGGTTCTTCTTGTGGAAAAGAGTGAGCCCGCCCGCAGAGTGGGTGCCACCGCTTCGGGCAAAGGGAAGGCATGGGCATTCTTTAAATGGAAAAAGGATTTGCTCTCGGGCCTTGGCGGAAACGGACAGGAAGAGCTGAAGTTAAACGGGAAAGCCTATTATCTGTCGGGAGAAACAGAAGTTTCGGGAGAGGCTGAGAATTCGGGAAAGGCCAAAGCCAAACCTTCTGTGGTACTTTCCGATAAAGGCTACGCCCTCGTGATGCCCGGGAAGAATGTCATCTGCTGCGATATTCCTACCTACGGTTCTTATCTGGCGGCAGAAGAGGAGCAGCTGGATTTTTACTTCGTGGCGGGGAAGAATCAGAGAGCGGTTTTAGACAATATCAATAAACTTTTGAAATAAGTAAAATAAAAATGACCAAGTCTTACTTCGATATGTACCCGGAATATGGGATGCATAGAATTATAAGGCTTGGTCATTTTCTGATGGAATATATACAATAATGTCTTCGATTCGACAGTTCAAAATTCTGCACAAATCATTTATAGTTTTGGTCGAAATATCTTTGTTGTGTTTAAGTCGATGAAGCGTGCTATGTGATAAATGATGTTTAGCAGTGAGTGTATACCAATTTTCAGTTGAACGTTCTAATGTTTGCCAAAAAGGTGAATAATCAATCATTCTTCCTCCAAAGAAATATATGTGAAGTTTAGATATATTTTATTTCTTAGTATGTAAATAATGATATGATATATTCTTATACTTGAATATCTTCGTTAAAAAGAATATAATGAGAATAAATATTAATTTATCGGAGGATATACAGATGAAAAGAAAATTATTAGCAATTGTATTGGTAGCAATGCTATCCCTGGGAATGTTAGCTTGTGGGACTGAAAATCCGGCTGCGGCAGAAAGTGCTGAAATAGAAGAAACCCCTGTTGCAGTTGAGGAAAAGGTGGATGAAAGTGTGTCGGAAGTTGACGAGGCAGTTGAAGTAGAACAAGAAAATGTGATTGAGGCAACTGAAACAGATGTAAGTGAAGAAGTTGAAACCCAGAGTAAACCGACATGGTATATGGATGAAGAGGGAATAAAAAGTGAAGAATTAGGCTTAGTAGTGAAAAAAGATAACGGAGTGTTTCAGACAGTTGAATTGTGGGGAAATATAGGTGTACATACCGGAACAAATTCTGGTTATCAAGGTATTGTATTTTGTAATTATTATGACGGGGATTTAGATACTTATATTTCCGATAATAGTAACATGCAAAAAGGTAATTATAAACAAATTGAATATGCGTATGGAGATGGAATTTATAGAAGTAGTGCAAAACGAATTGTTTTTATAGGAAATGGAATTAAGATTGCAACAGAACTAGAAGAAATAAAAGAGGGAGAGAGTATTAATGATTATCTTGATAGAGTTCAATTGATAAGAGAATATGATAAAGACGAGACTGATTATTTAGCATATATTAATAATTGTGGATTATATGTACCTTCATTAGGATTTAAAATTTCATGTGATGAAAGTGAGCATGTTATTAATGGTATAGGAGTGCAATTGAGCTGGTCTGAAGATAATACTATGATAAAGTTATCAGATGAAAGTGTTGAAGGATGGGGGAAGATGTATTATGTATATGATACCCATAATGCACAAGAAGTAGTGGACACATTTGTAGAAGGGATAAATAATTCGATGGGTACAGTTGAAATAATTGAGGATACGTCAGAAATAAACTTTGGAAACAATACTTTTTTAGGACGAGGCGCTATTTGCCGTAATGAAGGTGAAGATGCAAATGGTGATGAAGAATGGTTATTCTATTCTGATAATTCTACATGGTCAATAAATATAGATTATAAAGAAGGCAATCACTATGACGATTATTTTGGGGTTTTTGAGACACTAAATTAATATGTATTTTTAATATATGGTTGCTATAACAACAAGGGGAAATCGTTGGATTTCCCCTTGTTGTTTTATTTCTCGCTCATCTGATCCAGTAACTGAATCTTGATATCATAAAGTTTCTTGGACAAGTCCACGTAAACCTTGTGAGGATTGATGAAACGCTTGGTTTCGTCCCAAAGCGTGTCTTTTTCGCGGTTACAGTATTCGCGGATTTCCATTACCTTGGGAGATTCGTAAACGCACTGGCCGTTCTTGAAGATAGGGACCAAAATCTCACGCAGGCTATAGCTGCCCGGAGCAAGCTTTGTCTTTTTCCAGGGTTCTGCCGGGTCGAACAAAAGTAGCGGCTCGTTTTCGTCAAATACCTCATCCACCAGGCAAATTAAGTCGGCCTTAATCTTGCCGGTTTCTTTTTCATAAACACGGTAAATGGTTTTGTTGCCGGGATTGGTAACCTTTTCGGTGTTTTCGGAAAGCTTAATCTTAGGGATAAACTCGCCGTCTTCTCCCATGATGGCGGCCAGCTTGTAAACACCGCCGAAGGCCGGATTATCCTTGGCAGTAATTAAGTTGGTGCCTACACCCCAGGAGGTGATGGCTGCGCCCTGAGCCTTCAGGGTTTCGATTAAGTATTCATCCAAGTCGTTGGAGGCGGAAATCACTGCGTCGGTAAAGCCCGCTTCGTCTAACATCTTACGTGCCTTTTTGGAAAGGTAAGCAAGGTCTCCGCTGTCAAGGCGGATGCCGTAGAAACTAAGGGGAATGCCTGCTTCACGCATCTCGGTGAAAACCCTGATTGCATTGGGTACACCGGATTTTAAGGTATCATAAGTATCTACCAGTAAAATGCAGGCAGAAGGATACATATCCGCATAAGTCTTAAAAGCTGTATATTCATCCGGGAAACTCATAATCCAGCTGTGGGCATGGGTTCCTTTTACGGGAACATCAAATAACTGGCCGCAAAGCACGTTGGAGGTTCCGATACAACCGCCGATCATGGCTGCACGGGCGCCGTAAATGCCGGCGTCGGGGCCCTGGGCACGACGGAGACCGAATTCCATGATGCCGTCTCCCTTAGCTGCGTGGCAGACTCTGGCGGCTTTGGTGGCAATCAGACTCTGATGATTGATGATATTTAAGATGGCGGTCTCCACCAGCTGTGCTTCCATAATGGGGGCAATCACCTTTACAAAAGGTTCTCTGGGGAACATCACCGTTCCTTCGGGGATAGCATAAATATCACCGGAAAATTTAAAGTTTGCCAGATATTCCAAAAAGTCTTCTTCGAAAATACCCAGTCCCTTCAGATAATCAATATCCTGCGGAGAAAAGTGTAATTCTTTAATATATTTAATCAGCTGTTCCAAACCGGCTGCGATGGCATAGCCGCCTTCACAGGGATTGGTACGGTAAAAAGCATCGAAAATAACGGTTTCATTGCGGTCCTTGTGTTTGAAATAGCCCTGCATCATAGTCAGTTCATAAAGGTCGGTGAGCAGAGTTAAGTTTTGTCTGTCCATGAGAAACCCTCCTTTGGTCATTATTTTTTAACTAATATACACCTAATTGTCCGGACTGACAAGACAGTGATTTGATTTCTTGCGTACAAAACACACCCAAAAATGCGGTAACAGATTGTTTTGTTAACAAATGGAAACAAAACGGTTGATATTTGGATATATAAAGGATATAATATGGAAAAAGGGAGGCGATGTTATGACGATAGAGGAAATGAAAGCGATTAAACGTCAAAAGGGTTATTCTTATGCGCAGATTGCGGAGCTTACCGGGGTACCGCTTGGAACCGTCCAAAAGATATTCTGCGGAGAAACGCAGAATCCCAGATATGATACACTTTTGGCATTGGAGCGTTTTTTTGCGGGAGAATCCCATACCTATGTATTGCGTGAAAATTCCCCTGAATACGGAAGTTCTAAGAAACAGGGAGATTACACGGTGGATGATTATTATGCTTTGCCTGATGAACGGAGAGTGGAGCTGATTGACGGCGTGATTTATGATATGTCGGCGCCTACTTGCAACCACCAACTGATTGGAGGAGAAATTTATCGTCAGATTGCCAATTATATCCGGGGGAATAAAGGAAAATGTATTCCCATGATGTCTCCGGTAGATGTGCGTCTTGATTGTGATAATAAGACCATGGTTCAGCCGGATGTGCTGATTTTGTGTGACCGTAGCAAGATGAAACGTTGGGGAATTATGGGAGCCCCTGATTTTATTTTGGAAGTACTTTCCCCCTCCACGAAGCGTAAAGACTGTATTAAGAAGCTTGAGAAATACAGGGAAGCAGGGGTGAAGGAATACTGGATGATTGATCCCTATAAGCGGAAGGTAATTATCTATCAGTTTGAGCAGGAAATGTATCCTATGGTCTGCGGAATTGAAGGGAAGATTCCCGTAGGTTTGTACGAAGGAAATTTCATGATTGATATGGATATTGTGAAGGAAATGATTGCGGACTATCCGGAAGAGGAAGATGATGAGGAGGAAGTATAAGAAATCTCATTATAACTCTATCTACTCTAATCATAGGAAATCGCCATATATTTGGAGGATTCTTCTGTTTTCCCCTTGACAAAACGGATTTATATGGTGTAATTTTGGTATAGTATCTAAAATAACCATGAAAAGCTATGACGAAGACAGTAACTGGTTTTCCAAACGTTACAGCGAGCCGGAGAGGGTGCAAGTCCGGTACCAGTAAGAAATCAGAGAATATCACTTCTGAGCTGCGAGCCGAACGGGAAGTTGCAAGTAGGCCACGCCGGTTTTCCGCCGTTAAAGGAAGCCATATTCAACCGCATGATACATGATTTGAATTTTAAGGCAGATGATTCGGATTGCGGCGCGTATGATGTAACAGGTGGTAGCGAGCTTATATAGCCTCGTCCTTTTACAGGACGGGGCTTTCTTTTATGCGCAGCTCGCGGAAAGGAAAATGTCGCATGCGCGACCCGCTCGCGCGCGGAGTTGCGCTGATGCGCAACTTATTAAAAGACAGCTCGCGGAGAGGAAGATGATTGCATGCGCAATCCCGCTCGCGCGCAGAGGGCGTAACGAGGACTCGTACGTCTGAATTTTCAAAATGTATGTTAAGGCTGTTCTGCTATGTTTTTTGTGAAAAGCCTTGTATGCCATGGAGATAAGACCGGCGATGCATGGCAGCCATTGCTGACATGCAGAGTGCTTCGGGCTTATCGGAATGCCTGGCATAATAGGATTTGAATAAAAAACATAGCAGAACAGCTTAGGAAAAACAGTTTTAAGCTTAAGAAAGGACGAACTAAAATGTATCAAAAAGTATCCACAAACTTAAACTTCGTTGATCGTGAAAAGAACATCGAAAAATTCTGGACTGACAATGACATTTTCAAAAAGAGTATGGAAAACCGCAAGGAAGGCCCTACCTATACCTTCTACGACGGTCCCCCTACCGCAAACGGTAAGCCCCACATCGGCCATGTGCTTACCCGTGTAATTAAAGATATGATTCCCAGATACCGTACCATGAAGGGCTATATGGTACCCCGTAAAGCCGGCTGGGATACCCACGGTCTTCCCGTAGAACTGGAAGTAGAAAAGCTTCTCGGCCTTGACGGCAAGGAGCAGATTGAAGAATACGGCTTAGATCCCTTCATCGATAAGTGTAAGGAAAGTGTTTGGAAATACAAAGGAATGTGGGAGGATTTCTCCGGCACCGTTGGTTTCTGGGCTGATATGGATGACCCTTATGTAACTTATCATGATGATTTCATCGAATCCGAATGGTGGGCGTTGAAGCAGATTTGGGACAAGAAGCTTTTATACAAAGGCTTTAAGATTGTACCTTACTGCCCCCGTTGCGGTACTCCTTTGTCCTCTCATGAAGTGGCACAGGGCTACAAGGCGGTTAAGGAACGTTCCGCAGTAGTTCGTTTCAAGGTAGTAGGCGAAGATGCTTATTTCCTTGCATGGACCACAACCCCTTGGACTCTGCCTTCCAACGTGGCTCTTTGTGTAAACCCGGAAGAAACTTACGTGAAGGTGAAGGCAGCAGACGGCTTTACCTATTATATGGCACAGGCACTCCTTGACAATGTACTGGGCAGCCTTGCACAGGAAGGTGAAAAGGCTTATGAAGTGCTGGAAACCTACGTAGGTAAAGACTTAGAGTACAAAGAATATGAGCCTCTCTTTGCTTGTGCGGGCGCAGCAGCAGCTAAGCAGAACAAGAAAGGTCATTTCGTAACCTGTGACGGTTATGTAACCATGTCCGACGGTACCGGTATCGTTCACATTGCACCTGCATTCGGTGAAGACGATGCCCAGGTGGGACGTAAATATGACCTGCCTTTCGTACAGTTTGTAGACGGCGCCGGTAACATGACAGAAGAAACCGCATACGCAGGCAAATTCGTAAAGGATGCTGACAAGGATATCCTTGTAGACCTTGATAAAGAAGGAAAATTGTTCTCAGCACCTAAGTTTGAACATGATTATCCTTTCTGCTGGAGATGTGATACTCCCCTTATTTACTATGCAAGAGAATCCTGGTTCATCAAGATGACAGCTGTCCGCGATGACCTGGTTCGTAATAACAAGACTGTAAACTGGATTCCCGAATCCATCGGTGAAGGCCGTTTCGGCAACTGGCTTGAAAATATCCAGGACTGGGGACTTTCCCGTGACCGTTACTGGGGTACTCCTTTAAATATCTGGGAATGTGAAGACTGCGGACATCAGGAAGCAATCGGTTCCCGTGCCCAGCTGGAAGAAATGAGCGGCAATCCCGAAGCGAAGACAGTTGAACTTCACAGACCTTATATCGATGCAATTACCTGCACCTGTCCTAAGTGCGGTAAGACCATGAAGAGAGTTCCCGAAGTAATCGACTGCTGGTTTGACTCCGGTGCGATGCCCTTTGCACAGCATCATTATCCTTTTGAAAATCAGGATCTTTTTGAAGCACAGTTCCCTGCACAGTTTATCTCTGAAGCAGTGGACCAGACCCGTGGTTGGTTCTACTCTTTAATGGCTGAATCTACTTTATTATTTAATAAAGCTCCTTATGAGAACGTTATCGTTCTGGGTCATGTACAGGATGAAAACGGACAGAAGATGAGTAAGTCTAAGGGAAATGCGGTAGATCCTTTTGATGCCCTTGCTACTTATGGTGCAGATGCCATCAGATGGTACTTCTACATCAACTCCGCACCTTGGCTTCCTAACCGTTTCCATGGCAAAGCAGTTCAGGAAGGACAGCGTAAGTTCTTAGGAACCCTTTGGAATACCTACGCGTTCTTCGTGCTTTATGCAAATATTGACGGATTTGACGCTACCAAGTATGCGCTGGAATATGAGAAACTTCCCGTTATGGATAAGTGGTTACTTTCCAAGTTAAATACCGCTATCAAGGAAGTTGACTACAACCTTGAAAATTACAGAATTCCCGAAGCAGCCAGAGTGCTGGATAACTTTGTGGATGAAATGAGTAACTGGTATGTGCGCCGTTGCCGTGAACGTTTCTGGGCAAAGGGCATGGAACAGGATAAGATCAATGCTTACATGACACTGTATACCGCCCTTGTAGAAATCTGTAAGGCAGCAGCTCCCATGGTTCCTTTCATGACAGAAGAAATTTATCTGAACCTGGTAAAGAGTGTGAATGCGGATGCACCCGAAAGTATTCATTTATGCGATTTCCCTGCAGTGAATGAAACTATGATCGATAAGAAGTTAGAGGAAAGCATGGATGCAGCCCTTAAGATGGTTGTTATGGGACGTGCGGCACGTAATGCGGCAAACATCAAGAACCGTCAGCCCATCGGAACCATGTTTGTCAAAGCAGAAAGCGAACTGGATGAATTCTTTAAGGAAATCATCGAAGATGAGCTGAATGTGAAGACTGTAACCTTTACCGATGATGTCAGAGACTTTACAAGCTACAGCTTCAAGCCCCAGCTTAAGACAGTAGGTCCTAAGTATGGTAAGCAGCTTGGTGGAATCAGGGAATACTTAGGCAGTCTTGACGGCAATGCCGCTATGGACGAACTGAAAGAAAAGGGTGCTCTGGTATTTGACGTAAACGGCAGTGAAGTATCTCTTACGGAAGAAGACCTGTTAATCGAAATGAGCCAGAAGGAAGGCTACGTATCCGAAGCGGATAACTATGTAACTGTTGTGCTGGATACCAACCTGACCGAAGAACTCATCGAAGAAGGTTTTGTATACGAAGTAATCAGCAAAATCCAGACCATGCGTAAGGATTCTGACTTCGAAGTGATGGACCACATCAAAGTAAGTATCGACGGCAATCAAAAGATTGCTGATATCGTTAAGGCAAATGAAAAAGCAATTTCCGAAAAGGTTCTGGCAGATGTAATTGTGACAGATGCAGGTCTTGCAAACAGCAAAGAATGGAATGTCAATGGTGAGACAGTAACCATCGGTGTAGAAAAGCAGTAAAAACATATAGGAAATAAGTCACAGAAGAAAGCCGGCGTAAAAAGCCGGCTTTTTTTGTGCAAGGTGTCGTATTTTCGTGAATTTGCGAAAAAAAGTCTTGGCTATGTGCATCTTGAGATTCAAATTTTTTTATTGTATAATAAGCCGTAAACTAGTGAAGGAATAGATGAAATAACAATCGGAGGAGAGAAAATGGCAGCGAAGAAAGCCCAGGTACTTGATTCTTTTGATAAAGAATTATTCAAAAGAAGTGTGTTGTACAACGTAAAAACTTTATACAGAAAAAATATTGAAGAAGCTACCCAGCAGCAGATTTTTCAGGCAGTAGCTTATGCAATTAAGGATGCAGTAATTGATAAATGGATGACTACCCAGCAGGAATATGAAAAGAAAGATCCTAAGACAGTTTATTATCTGTCCATGGAATTCTTAATGGGTCGTGCACTTGGTAATAACATTATCAACCTGCAGGCATATAAAGATGTAAAAGAAGCATGTCAGGAATTAGGTCTTGACCTGAATGTAATTGAAGATCAGGAGCCCGATGCAGCACTCGGAAACGGCGGTCTCGGAAGACTTGCAGCATGTTTCCTTGATTCCCTTGCTACTTTAGGATATGCAGCTTACGGCTGCGGTATCAGATACCGTTATGGTATGTTCAAGCAGGAAATCAGAGACGGTTATCAGGTGGAAGTACCGGATAACTGGTTAGTAGACGGTAATCCTTTTGAACTTCGCAGACCCGAATATGCGAAGGAAGTTAAGTTCGGCGGTTATGTAAATGTTCATGTAGACGGAAACGGCAGAAACCATTTCAGACAGGAAGGCTATCAGAGCGTAAGAGCAATTCCTTACGATCTTCCTATTGTAGGTTATGGTAACGGCATCGTAAATACCCTTCGTATCTGGGATGCGGAAGCGGTAGAATGCTTTAAGCTTGATTCCTTTGATAAGGGTGATTACCAGAAGGCAGTTGAACAGGAAAACCTTGCAAGAAATATCGTAGAAGTACTTTATCCTAATGATAATCATTATGCAGGTAAAGAACTTCGTCTGAAACAGCAGTATTTCTTTATTTCTGCATCCGTTCAGGAAGCAGTTGAAAAATATATGCGTAAGCATGATGATATCCGTAAGTTTTATGAGAAGGTAACCTTCCAGTTAAATGATACCCATCCTACCGTTGCTGTAGCGGAACTGATGAGAATCTTAATGGATGAATACTTCCTTACATGGGATGAAGCATGGGAAGTAACCACCAAGACCTGTGCTTACACCAACCACACCATTATGTCCGAAGCACTTGAAAAATGGCCTATTGAGCTGTTCTCCAGACTGCTTCCCAGAGTATATCAGATTATCGAAGAAATTAACCGCAGATTTATCGAGAAGATTCAGCAGATGTATCCCGGAAATCAGGATAAAGTGCGTAAAATGGCAATCATTTATGACGGCCAGGTGAAGATGGCACACCTTGCAATTGCTGCAGGTTATTCCGTAAACGGTGTTGCAAGACTTCATACCGAAATCTTAAAGAATCAGGAACTGAAGGACTTCTATGAAATGATGCCCGAAAAGTTCAACAACAAGACCAACGGTATTACCCAGAGACGTTTCCTGCTTCACGGTAACCCTCTTCTTGCAGATTGGGTAACCGATCATGTAGGTAATGACTGGATTACAGACCTTCCCAAAATCAGCAAGTTACGTGTTTATGCGGATGATGAGAAGGCACAGCAGGAATTCATGAACATTAAGTATCAGAATAAGGTTCGTCTTGCGCAGTATATTAAGGAACACAACGGAATCGAAGTAGACCCCCGCTCCATCTTTGACGTGCAGGTTAAGAGACTTCATGAATATAAGCGTCAGCTTTTAAATATTCTTCATGTAATGTATTTATACAATGTACTGAAGGACAATCCGGAGATGGATTTCTATCCCAGAACATTTATCTTTGGTGCAAAGGCAGCAGCAGGTTATTACAATGCGAAGATGACCATTAAGCTGATTAACTCCGTAGCAAATGTAGTAAATAACGACCCTGCCATTAACGGTAAGATTAAGGTTGTATTTATCGAAAACTACAGAGTTTCCAATGCAGAGCTTATCTTTGCGGCAGCAGATGTTTCCGAACAGATTTCTACAGCAAGTAAGGAAGCTTCCGGTACCGGTAACATGAAGTTTATGTTAAACGGTGCGTTAACCATCGGTACCATGGACGGTGCAAACGTAGAAATCGTGGAAGAAGTTGGTGAAGAAAATGCATTTATCTTCGGTCTTTCTTCTGACGAAGTAATCAGATATGAAAACTTCGGCGGTTATGACCCTAACGAAATTTTCAACAATGACCCTGATGTAAGAAGAGTTCTGATGCAGCTCATTAACGGTACTTATTCTCCTAATGACCCTGACAGATTCAGAACACTTTATAACTCTTTATTAAATACCATCAGCACATCCAAGGCAGATACCTACTTCATCCTTAAGGACTTCAAGGCATATGCGGAAGCACAGAGAAGAGTAGAAGCTGCTTACCGTGATGAAAAGGGCTGGGCAAAGAGCGCAATCTTAAACGTTGCAAGCTGTGGTAAGTTTACATCCGACAGAACCATCCAGGAATACGTAGACGATATCTGGCACCTTGATAAAGTAGTTTTAACCAAAAAGAAAAATAAATAAATATAAAAAAAGAATGCATTCTGAGTAAGTCAGGATGCATTCTTTTGGTTTTCGGAAATTACGCAAAGCAGCGCACTCTTAAAGCTGATATTCCCTTGTCTGATAAAGGAATGTGTGAAGCCTTCTGTCGTTGCCGTAGGTTACGGTATGACAGTGGGCAGGTGCCTTGGTTTGTTCGTTAACAGCACTTTCCAGGATTTGAGCGAAAAGATGGTTAGACTGATTTCCGCCTGCACCGTTACCGGATGAATGACGGGAATCCCTGTTTACCTTTGCGCCGGACGCAACAACCGGTATTGTGTGAACCATAAAAATACCTGTAAATCCTTTTTCTGCGTGAATCCCTCCTTGGATGCGTATTTGAATAGGCTACGGTTCTTCTTATTTTATATATCGGCTGATTAGCAAGAAAGATTTAGTACTAATTTCCTATTATTTTGTTAAAATTATGATTTAGTAGAAATGTTTTTACAATTTATTACGTTAATGTAGCAAAAAGTATTTGTCGGGGAATTGCAAACCACTGCGTTTTATTCTATAATGTATAAAGTTGCGAATAGGTAAATATTGATACATTTTTATAAATTACGAGGAGGAACAGTTATGATATCAGTTTCAAACGGTGGTGCATACCTTATCGGCGGCATGGAAATCATTCCGGACGGCCCCGAGGCATCTGCAGCCGTAGCAAGTAAAACAGGAAAAGAAGTAACCAAAGAAGCAGCAAAAAAAGGTACCATTGCTTATGGTATTTTGGAATCCCACAATACCTCCGGTAATATGGACAAACTGAAAATTAAGTTTGATAAGCTGACCAGCCATGATATTACCTTTGTGGGTATTATCCAGACTGCACGTGCATCAGGTCTTAAGAAATTCCCGGTTCCTTATGTACTTACCAACTGCCACAATTCCCTTTGTGCGGTAGGCGGAACCATTAACGAAGATGACCACATGTTTGGTCTTAGCTGTGCGAAAAAATACGGCGGAGTCTATGTACCTCCTCATCAGGCAGTTATCCATCAGTTTGCAAGAGAAATGCTTGCAGGCGGCGGAAAGATGATTTTAGGTTCTGACTCCCATACCCGTTATGGTGCACTTGGTACCATGGCGATGGGCGAAGGCGGTCCCGAACTTGTAAAACAGTTGTTAAACCAGACTTATGACATCAATATGCCCGGCGTGGTTGGTGTTTATTTAACCGGTGAGCCGATGATGGGAGTAGGTCCGCAGGACGTTGCTCTTGCCATTATCGGTGAAGTTTTTGCAAACGGTTATGTAAAGAATAAAGTGATGGAATTCGTAGGTCCCGGCGTGGCTTCCTTAAGTGCTGATTTCCGTATCGGTATCGACGTTATGACCACAGAGACAACCTGTTTATCCTCTATCTGGAAAACAGATGATGAAATTAAAGAATTCTATGATATTCACGGCAGAAGTGAAGAGTACAAAGAATTAAATCCTGCGGATGTAGCATATTATGACGGCATGATTATGATTGACCTTTCCAAGGTAAAACCCATGATTGCAATGCCTTTCCATCCCAGCAATACCTATACCATTGAAGAATTAAACGCAAATCTCCTGGATATTCTGGATGATGTAGAAAAGAAGGCAATGGTTTCCCTTGACGGCGCTGTTGATTATACTTTAAAGAACAAAGTAGTAAACGGCAAGCTGATGGTAGACCAGGGTATCATCGCAGGCTGTGCCGGCGGTGGCTTTGAAAATATTTGTGCGGCAGCAGACATTATGAAGGGCAGCTACATTGGTGCAGACGGATTTACCTTAAGCGTATATCCTGCATCCATGCCTGTTTATATGGAACTGATTAAGAACGGCTGTGCAGCGACACTGATGGAAACCGGTGCGGTTCTGAAGACTGCATTCTGCGGACCTTGCTTCGGTGCCGGTGATACACCTGCTAACAATGCATTCAGTATCCGTCACTCAACCCGTAACTTCCCGAACCGTGAAGGAAGTAAGCTCCAGAGCGGACAGATTGCGTCTGTGGCACTGATGGATGCACGTTCCATCGCAGCTACGGCAGCGAACAAGGGCGTTCTTACACCTGCAACCGAGTTTGACGGAAATATCGGTAAGTACAAATATCATTTTGATTCTAAGATTTATGAAAACCGCGTATTTGATTCCAAGGGCGTGGCAGATTCTTCTGTGGAAATCCAGTTTGGTCCCAATATCAAGGACTGGCCGGCAATGACAGAACTTCCTGAAAATCTGGTACTTCGTGTAGTATCCGAAATTCACGACCCTGTTACCACGACGGACGAATTGATTCCTTCCGGTGAAACCTCCTCTTACCGTTCCAATCCTCTGGGACTTGCAGAGTTTACTTTATCCAGAAAAGACCCTGCGTATGTAGGCCTTGCGAAGGAAGTCCGTGCGGCGCAGGAAGCAGTAATGGAAGGTAAATGTCCCGGAGAAGCTTGTCCGGAACTGGAATTGAAAAAAGTGTTTGATGCAATCTCTACTAAGTTCCCGGAATTCCCGGAAATTGTTGCAACATCCTTTAGTCAGAATGCAGAAGTCGGAAAGCCTCGTACATTAGGCTTTGGTTCCACCATTTTTGCTGTAAAGCCCGGTGACGGTTCTGCCCGTGAGCAGGCAGCATCCTGTCAGAAGGTGCTTGGCGGATGGGCAAATATTGCCAATGAATACGCCACCAAGAGATACCGTTCCAACTTAATTAACTGGGGTATGCTTCCCTTCCTCATTGAAGAAGGAGAACTTCCTTTCAAGAATAAAGATTATTTATTCTTCCCCGGTATCCGTAAGGCAGTAGAAGAAAAAGCGGAAGAAATCAAGGGTTATATGGTTGGCGAAAACGCTATGACTGAGTTTACCGTAAGACTTGGCGAACTGACCAATGAAGAAAGACAGATTATTCTTGACGGTTGTCTGATTAATTACAACAGGGTGAAATAATCTTTGCAAATTACAGGCTAAAGAATTTCATAAAGTGTCCGATATACTAAGTACAGGGACACACATCTCGGCCGGATGTATGTGTCCATATGACAAAGTTTAGCCACGGATGGTATTTTAAAGCGAGTGATGCTGTTAAAAATACCATCCGTTTTTGTTTCCCGTGCACTTAATTGATATCAGAGAAGAAAGGGTTAAACAGCAAAGGAGGCTAAATGAGAATTGATTCCAGCATAATAGGAATGGAATCCGAACGAAGATACTCTGTGAAAGCAACCAGAGAAACGAAAGTAACCATGACACATAGTAAAAAGACCCTTGCGGACGGAACCGGCGGTCTTTTTGGCAACCTTTTATCACCGGAGGGGGAAGAGGAATCGCAGGTAAAGGAAGGAAAAACCTCCGGCAATTTCGTGGAAAAAACCATGGAAGAAATGCGTGCGAAGTTAGAAAAAGCGCGGAATAGAAATATCCGTACCATTGACCTTGAGGAAACGGAAAAGCAGTATCGTGATATCAGACAACAGTGTCTGAATTTCCTGATGGAGCTCTTTTTTCCTTCGAGAAGAGAACGGTATGGGTATGGAGAAGAAAATGGTGAGGATGGCGCAGCAGAAGGTAATGCAGGCAGTGGCGCACAGTTCCTTAGTGAAGGCAAAGCGGTATCTGCGGAAATGACAACCTTTTCCTTTGGCAGACAGTATTACTACGAAGAGACGGAAAGTACCACATTTACCACAAAGGGATGTGTAAAATGTGCGGACGGCAGGGAACTGGACTTTAACTTAAATGTAGAGATGAGCCGCAGTTTCCGGGAATATTATGAAGAAAATTATTTTGTGGCCCAGGCATCTCTTACGGATCCCCTTGTGATTAATTTGGATGGTAATATTGCGGAAATGACCGATCAGACCTTTTTCTTTGATATTGATGCGGACGGCGTAATTGACGAAGTGAATGAACTGGCAGCAGGCAGCGGTTATCTGGCACTGGATGGAAACGGTGACGGTGTGATTAATGACGGCTCAGAGCTGTTCGGCACCAAATCGGGAGACGGATTTGCAGACCTTGCCGCTTATGATGAGGACGGAAACGGTTTTATTGATGAAGCGGATTCTGTTTTTGCCAAACTGAAAATCTGGGTATTGGATGAAAATGGCAACCGCCGGCTTTATTCCCTTTTGGAAAAAGGAGTAGGGGCAATCGCGCTTAAGAATGCATCCACGGATTTTTCTTTGACAAATCAGGATAATTCCCTGAAAGGAATGATTCGAAAAACAGGCTTTTTCCTTTATGAAAACGGAGGAGCGGGCACCATCCAGCATGTGGATGTAGCCAAATATAATCAGGCCGGTTAAGAGCCGGAACTTAGAGTCTTTGATACGTTAAAATTATAGTCTTTTTTAAACTGCACGATTTGAGTTGGGTCCTGTAAAGTTGGGATATGACTTAAGTGGTGCAGTTTTCTTTTAGGGCGGTAATTGGATACTTTTTCGGCACTTTTCACAATTGCTGATATTTATCATTCGTGCTATAGTAAATCAATCGGGATGAACCGTTCTGCCTCATCCCGGAAATTTCAAATACCATTTGGTATTCTATCGGGCAAATCGCCCTAAATTTCAAACAAACATTTTTAACAAACAACTAAATGATTGTAGTAATGACAGGGAAGGTCTGCTATAATAAGGTAACCTCAATCTCTGTGATTACAGAAGTCTTTCTGCTTACGCAGGGAAAGTGAGGGACAGTGAATTATAAAGAGAAAAATTATCTGGGGCGGAGCATGGAAACCGCCGATGTAAAGGCGCAGTACGATACCTACGCCAAAAGAATTATCAGTGATAGGACGATTCTTTCCTGGATAGCCAAGTACACCATCAAGGAACTGAAGGACTATAGCATCGAAGAAATCAGGAACTGTATTGAAGGAGAGCCGGAGGTGGCCACCATGCCGGTTTATCCGGGCGTTGTAAAACGGAATGTTTCAGGAAATGCCCGCACCTTAGAAGACATAGGACATGTGGAAACTACATCAGACAGAAGGTATGAAACTGCCGCTGTCACAGGAATTTCTACGGAAGATAACGTCCCTAACGAAGGTGTGGTGACCTATGATGTGAGGTTTTATCTTCTGGTACCATCCGGTGAAAGAATTAAAATCATTGTCAACATTGAGCTGCAGAAGAACTTTTATCCGGGATATGACCTGGTGACACGGGCACTGTTTTATTGCGCACGTATGCTTTCGGCCCAGCTGGATACTGAGTTTACCGCTGATAATTATGACAACATCAAGAAGGTATATTCTATCTGGATTTGCATGAATGCGCCGGATTATCTGGCAGATACGATTACAAACTATAGTATCAAGCCGGAAAATATCGTAGGCGAGATGAAGGGGAATCCCAGATATGATTTGATGTCTGCTGTGATGATATGTGTTAATGGCGAAAGTTATTTAAGGAAGGAATCACCGTTGCACGGGCTTCTGGGAACTATTTTTTCGGAAGAATTAAACTATCAGGAAAAAGAAAATATATTAAATCAGGAATATCAGATAGAAACCACCAAAGCCGTAAAGGAGGGAATGAGCAGGATGTGTAATTTAAGTGATGCGATTGAAGAACGCGGCATTATGAAGGGACTGGAAAGGGGACTGGAAATCGGAGAAGTGAATAAGTTAATCGAACAGATATGTCGTAAAATGCAGAAGAATAAAGATGTATCCACTATAGCGGAGGAATTGGAAGAAGAACCTGCCGTGATTCAGAGAATCTATGATGCGGTACTTAAAACAGCGCCTGATTATGATAAACAAAAAATCAGCGACTTCTTACGCATGTCATAGGCATGATATGTTGTCAGTAATTTAAAATAGTTCATAAAATAAAAACCCGATTAAAATATTTCGTCTTGAAAGAGGATTAGAACGGCGGAAAATT
Source organism: Lachnospiraceae bacterium (assembly GCA_017561085.1). GTDB lineage: Bacteria > Bacillota > Clostridia > Lachnospirales > Lachnospiraceae > Suilimivivens. The sequence continues at coordinate 10,625 of JAFZDQ010000123.1, read as the reverse complement.
TTAATCGGGATTTTTTTGAATAAAGATGCCAAAAAGGGCAAAACTATCCATAAAGAAAAACTTCAAATAAACAGAAGTAAATTGATAAATCAGGAAAAAGAAGATTGGAGAGATAGAGATGAGAAGAAGAAAAAGAAGTGTATTTTCAAAAGAACGTATCGTGATGGCGGTATCTTCCGTAGTGATTTTGGGAACTCTTACGGCCACAGGAATCTGGCTTGGTTCCGATTCGGATAATCCGGAGGATAATGTGGTGGATTTAAGTACCATTGAATCAGAAATTGTTGTAGACGGAGAAGAAAACAATGGAATGATGGAAGGGGCCAAGGCCGGTTTTTCTGATGATTTGGATTATGATCCTTACTTCCAGGAGACCAATTCCACTAAGGTAGAAAATCCCGATGAATCCGGAAGTGTAAGCATGTCAGAGGGTGTAACGGGAGCGAAGGCAGAGCTGCCGCAGGATAATTCCGCTGCGAATTCACAAAAGGAAACGGGAGCGGAACTGACAGAGGCGGAATCTGCAGAGGCAAAAGCAGCCGCTATGGAAGATGTGATAACAGAAGGTGCCGGTGAAGCAACTTCTGCTGCTACATCTGCAGAAGAAACCGCAGAAGAAGCGGCGGCAGAGGAAACAGCTGCAGAAACAGCAAGCTCCGGTGCCGTAATGGATGATGTTTTTGTGGAAGATACCACCAGCGGCGAACAGGCCATTTCCACAGCCATGCAGCCCACCCTTTCCTTTGGGGAAGAGGATACCCTGGTATGGCCTATTGTGGGAAATGTGCTCATCAATTACAGCATGGATGAAACCATTTATTTTAAGACTTTAGACCAGTACAAATACAATCCTGCCATTGTGATTGCGGCAAATGAAGGTGACATGGTAACCGCAGCGGCAGCAGGCAAAGTGACAAGCGTATTTTATGATGCCCAAATCGGAAACGCGGTAAAAATGGATTTGGGAAACGGTTACGAGATTACCTATGGCCAGCTGCAGAATATTCTGGTTACGGAAGGAAGCTATGTAGCAATGGGGGATTTGATTGCTGAAGTAGCGGCGCCCACTAAGTATTACAGCTTAGAAGGAACCAATGTATACTTTATGTTGACCAAAGACGGGGAAGCTTTAAATCCTATGACCAGACTGCATGAATAGTCATAAGTTAAAAATCAGGTTACGGATGAATCATTTACTTTACCTTACGTGGGAAAAAAGGTATAATCATTCATAGTGGATGATAATGCCCTAAGGAGGAATGATTTTGAAAAAAGTCAAACTGCCGGTGATTCTGCTTTGTCTGCTGCTTTTTTCCGGATGCGGGAAGGTACCTGCCGCCACGGCGGTGGAACCCAAGGTGCCGGGTGAAGAAAACATTACCAGTATGGAAGAAGAGCCGGTAATTTCTTACGAAGTGCCGGAGAGTATTCCCGGGATTTTGGTCAATCAACTGGGTTATTTGCCCACCGGTACGAAGAAGGCGGTTTTTCAAGGGAAAGAGATTCCCCATGTTTTTCATGTGATTAAGGAAGAAACCGGTGAAATTGTATTTATCGGGAGACCGGATGAAGAGGTATATGACAAGGCGAAGGATGAATATATAAGTTATGGGGACTTTTCGCAAGTAAAGGCGGAAGGGACCTATTACATAGAAGCTCCCATTTTGGGCAGGTCTTATTCCTTTATGATAGAGGAGAATATCTATGATGATATGTTCCGGGAGGCCTGTAAGCAGTATTATTATAACAGGTGCGGGATGACCCTGACGGAAGCCTTTGCGGGAAGTGCGGCCCATAATGCCTGCCACATCGGAAATGCTGTTTTGGTAGAAGATATTTCGGTCAGTATGGATGTGACCGGAGGTTGGCATCAGGATGAAAAGGGCCAGAAAAGTGTGGTCGCGGCATCCGGTGCGATTGCCAGAATGTGCCTTTCCTATGAGCTCTATCCGAAAGCCTTTACGGATGATATGGGGATACCGGAAAGCGGAAACGAAATTCCGGATTTACTGGATGAAATCAAATATGAAGTAGACCTGCTGTTGAAGATGCAGGATGCAAAAACGGGAGCGGTTTACGCGGGGATTTCCGTGTTTACGCCGGGGCTAGATGCCTCCGGTAAGGCATCAGACATTTATGTGGAGCCGGCAAGTGCGGCGGCGGAGAAGGCCTTTGCCATGGCCCTTGCCAAGTTTAGTTATTTGTACCAGCAGTATGATGCGGCTTTTGCCACGACCTGCTTAAAGGCGGCAGATAGGGCATATAAGCATGCACTGCTTCATGAAGAAGAGGCGGACAGTATGTTGTTTGCGGCAGCTGCGGAGCTGTATCGTGCAGCGGGGCAGCAGAGTTTTCATCAGCAGGTAACCTCCTATTTGCAAAATAACAAAGAGAATCTTTATGAGGATGAGATGGATTTGCTTGGGGGCGTAACCTATCTTTCTACCAAGCACCGGGTAAGGACCGATCTTTGTGAAGAAATTATGGAAAGGCTTATGTCCCGCGCGGAAGAGATTTCCTTGGAATCCAAAGAGGCCCTTTATTTGACGAAAGGAAATGAAGCCCAGGATAATAATATGGAGCTGCTTTCGGATATGATGTATCTGGCGGTGGTTAATTATATTATTTCCAATCATGAATATGAAACGGTGATAGAGGACCATCTGCATTATTTTCTGGGTAGAAATGCGAAGGCCATCAGTTATGTGGAAAATACCGGCGAGCGCGGTTATGAGCAGGCAGCAGGCACATTGGGCCTGATGAAGCAGTTTGAAACGGACAGTAAATTTATTTTTATGTTAAGTGAAGTCGTGATAAACGGCGGACGAAAATAGACAAAAAAGGATGGATGAATTTATGAAAATTGTTGTACTGGCAGGAGGAATCAGCACGGAAAGGGACGTTTCCCTTTGCTCCGGTTCCAAGATTTATAAAGCATTAAAAGAAAACGGACATCAGGTAGTGCTTCTGGACGTGTATTTGGGATATGAAGGCGAAGATGCTGACCGCATTTTTGAAACAGAAGAGGATTGGGCGAAGGAAATGGGTGCCATTTCCGAAGATAATCCGGATATTGAACAGATTAAAGCAATGCGTCCGGACGGAGATAAGAACTTCTTCGGGCCCAATGTAATTAAGGCCTGCCAGGAAGCTGATGTGGTATTTATGGCACTTCATGGCGAGAACGGTGAGAATGGAAAGATTCAGGCTTGTTTTGATTTGATGGGTATCACTTATACCGGTACTGATTCCGTAAGCAGCGCAATTTGTATGGATAAGGGAATTACCAAAGATATTTTTGGTGCTTATCATATCCCCACGCCTATGGGGATCCGTCTGAAAAAGGGCGAAAAGCAGGAGGAAAAGGTTCCTTATCCCTGTATCGTTAAGACCAGCTGCGGCGGTTCCAGCGTAGGTGTGTATATTGCAAATGATGATGCGGAATATGAAACTGCTTTGAAAGAAGCCTTCCGCTATGGGGAAGAAGTGGTAGTAGAGCAGTACATAGTAGGAAGGGAATTTTCCGTAGGCGTTATGGACGGCAAAGCGCTTCCGGTTATTGAAATTGCGCCCCTTGTAGGTTTTTATGATTATAAGAATAAGTATCAGGCAGGCTCTGCGGTGGAAACCTGCCCCGCAGAAATTTCCGAGGCGAAAACCAAAGAAATGCAGGGCTATGCGGAGAAGGCTTTTGTGGCGCTGCGTCTGAAGAATTACGCCAGAATGGACTTTATGATGGATAAAGATGAGAATCTTTATTGTCTGGAAGCTAATACGCTTCCCGGCATGACTCCTACGTCCTTATTACCCCAGGAAGCGGCAGCAACAGGTGTTTCCTTTGGGGAACTTTGTGAGAAGATTATCGCAGCGGCATTAAGATAAGCGATTGTGCTTTGGAGAGTGCGTAAATGATATTTGTCTAAGGAGTGCGTGTTATGAAAAATATGACACTGGAAAATATTGCAAAAGCCTGCAACGGCACTTTGTCAGGAATTACGAAGGAATGCGCGGATCAAGAAGCTGTTTGCGTAGAAATTGATTCCCGTAAAATAGAAGCCGGCGGAGTCTTTATTGCAACCAAGGGCGAAAGAGTGGATGGCCATAGTTTCATTGCACAGGTAGCAGAAAAGGGAGCACTTGGTGTCGTTTGCGAGAAGGCACCGCAGGATTGTGATATTCCTTATATTTTGGTAGAAGATTCCTTTGTGGCATTAAAGCAGATTGCCGAATTTTACAGAGAGCAGCTGACCATTCCGATAGTGGGTATTACCGGAAGCGTAGGGAAAACCAGTACCAAAGAGATGATTGCGGCAGTGCTTTCACAAGGCTTTTGCGTGTTAAAAACAGAAGGTAATTTCAATAATGAGGTTGGACTTCCTCTGACCCTTTTGCGGATTAGGCAAGAGCACGAAGCAGCGGTTGTAGAAATGGGCATCAGTGACTTCGGAGAGATGCACCGCTTGAGTAAAATGGCGAAGCCGGATATTTGTGTGCTCACCAATATCGGACAGTGCCATTTGGAAAATCTGGGAACCAGAGACGGTATTTTGAAGGCAAAATCAGAGATTTTTGACTTTATGAATCCGGAAGGACATATTTTTGTAAACGGGGATGATGATAAGTTAATCACTGTAAAGGCAAAGGGAATCCATGCGCCGGTTTGCTTTGGCATGGAGCCTGCAAATGAGGTATATGCTTCCGATGTGATGAATAAAGGGCTCTTGGGCTCTGAAGCAGTGGTACATCTGGGGCTTTCCGTATTTCCTATAGAAATTCCCCTTCCGGGTACACATATGGTGTATAATGCCCTGGCAGCTGCGGCAGTCGGGAATTGCCTGGGACTTTCTAAGGAACAAATTCAAGAAGGAATTGCTTCCGTACAGGCAGTGGGCGGCAGAAGCAATGTGATGGCACTTGCGGATTATACGGTGATTGACGACTGCTATAATGCCAATCCTGTATCCATGAAGGCAGCCATTGATTTGCTTACCATGGCAGTGGGAAGAAAGGTAGCTGTGCTTGGGGATATGTTTGAACTTGGTGCAGATGAGTGTAATCTTCACGCAGAAGTAGGAGCTTATGCGGCAGAGAAGGGCATTGATGTGATTCTTTGTACCGGTAATCTTTCTGCGCACATGTATGAAGGTGCCTTAAATGCCGGGGACGGTAAAGATATGGGGCGGGAAGCGGATGTGCAGGAAGTGAATGTGCTGACGGCAGCAGAACGGAAGGCTGTTTACTATTTTGCAACCAGAGAGGAACTACTGGAAAAGCTTCCGGAGATTTTGCGGACAGGTGACAGTATTTTGGTGAAGGCCTCCCATGGCATGCATTTCGAAAAAGTGGTGGAATTTTTAAAAGCTTAGAATTCGGAAGAGTGATTTTGGAACTGAACGATTGAGATATATCGATTGGATAAAGAAAAAGAAGCAGGTTATTCGCCTGCTTCTTCTTTGATTTTAAAGTAAGTATCCATAATAATATTTCTGGTATAAGCACCGATGTGCTTCTGGTCTTCCTTGGGCAAATCCTGAATATAGATGGGCTTGCCGTAGTCCACGATGACATGTGCTTTCTTAACCTTAGGAAGATGATCCTCGAAGATGTCCGCTGCGTTGTAGATGGTCATGGGAACAATGGGACAACCGCTCTTGGATGCCACCTTGAAGCTGCCCTCATGGAATTCCATAAAGGTATGGTTTTCGCGGTTTCTGGTACCTTCCGGGAAGATACAGATGGAAATACCGGACTTCACCTTTTCGATGGCGGTAAGGATGACTTTCAGCCCCTGCTTCACATCGTCCCTATCCAGGAACAGACAGTGGAGATTCTTCATCCAGTTTACTAAAAGGGGCCATTTGAGCATTTCCTTCTTCGCGATATAACCGGTGGGGCGGGGTACCCGCACGTAAGTAATCAAGATGTCAAAATAGCTTCTGTGATTGCCGATGTAAAGAACCGGCTCATCCTTGGGCACGTTTTCTTCGCCGCGGTATTCTACGGTAGTGCCTGCCAGGAAAAGACATACACGGAATGCCCAAAGCACAATGGCCAGGGAACTTTTATTTTTGAAATCCATATTAAATTTGCCGATAATCCATTCGATGATTAACAGCGGAATGCTGCATATCAGGAATAAAACCACAAAGCCTGCTACAATAATAAAACGAATCATGTATTTACCCTCATTTTTTGTTATTTGGCAGTTATAGTATATCGGAAACGCCTGCTTTTGGCAATAGGACACTATTGTTGGAAGGATAAAGTGAGAACGGAAAGGGAACCTTGCCGGCGACTTTACGAACCATTAAATGTTTGGTACAATATGAAATATCGCAAGAAAAAGTAATCGGGCGAAGAGAAGCGTCTTTGGGAGGGTTTCATGGACAAAATTGCAGTATTAATTCCTTGCTATAATGAAGAAAAAACCATTGCCAAGGTAGTGGCAGATGCGAAAGCTGCGCTTCCTGAGGCGGTGATTTACGTATATGATAATAACTCGACGGACCGTACCGTGGAGATTGCAAAAGAGGCAGGAGCGGTAGTGCGGCACGAATATATGCAGGGCAAAGGAAATGTCATCCGCCGTATGTTCCGGGAAATTGATGCACAGTGCTATGTTATGGCAGACGGTGATGATACTTACCCCATGGAATTTGCCCGTGAAATGGCGGATAAGGTTTTAGAGCACCATGCGGATATGGTAGTAGGAGACAGGCTTTCCTCCACTTATTTTACGGAGAATAAGCGGCCTTTTCATAATATGGGGAACTCTGTGGTGCGTAGCAGCATTAACCGGCTTTTTGACTGTGATATCAAAGATATTATGACCGGCTTTAGGGCGTTCAGTTACGGATTTGTAAAAACGTTCCCGGTGCTTTCTAAAGGATTCGAAATTGAGACGGAAATGACCATTCATGCGGTCTATAACCATTTGCAGATAGAGAATGTGGTAGTAGAGTATCGTGACAGGCCGGAAGGAAGTGTTTCCAAGTTAAATACGTACGCGGACGGTTTTAAGGTGTTAAAAACCATTGCTAAGCTTTATAAGGATTATAAGCCGCTTGGCTTTTTCAGTATTTTGGCTGTGATGCTGGTACTTCTTTCTGCGGTATTTTTCATTCCGGTTTTGATAGAGTATTTTAAAACGGGATTGGTGCTCAGGTTCCCTACCTTGATTGTCTGCGGATTTGTGATGCTGGCCGCCATTCAGGCTTTTTTTGCGGGATTGATGTTGTCTAATATGGCACAAAAAAACCGAAGGGATTTTGAAATGGATTTGATTGCGGTTTGCGAAAAGGAACAGAAATTGAGAGAAGATCATTGAGAAAAGATAAAGAGAAAGAAAATAATTTGAAAGAAGATTAGAAATAGAAAAAAGATTGCGCAAGCTGCGCAATCTTTTTTTGTATGTTGGTTTTAGTTGAAATTCGTATGTTCAAGTGATTAGTCGATTTCCTCGCCTGCTCTGTACTTCGCAACAACATGCTGGATACGCTTGTTAGGATTTAACAAATCACTGATGGATGCATCGTGATTGAGTGTATCAATCAGGTATGCAATATACTTACTCATATCACAGTTAATGTACCATTCACGGGAAAGAAGTTCGGGTGTCTGGTAAATTAAGTTGGTGGTAAGGACTCTGTCAATCAGTCCCTGCTCGTAAGCCTTGTCAAAACGGTCCAGACCATTGGTAAACAGACCGAAAGTAGAGCAGATGAAGATTCTGTTTGCCTTACGCTCTTTCAGGGCTGCGGCAACTTCCAGTACGCTTTCTCCGGAAGAAATCATATCATCTATAATAATCATATCCTTGCCTTCTACGGAAGTGCCGAGGAATTCGTGTGCAACGATAGGGTTACGTCCGTCTACAATTCTGGTATAGTCGCGGCGCTTATAGAACATACCCATATCAAGGCCGACTACGTTAGCCATATAGATAGCACGGCTCATACCGCCTTCGTCGGGGCTGACTACCATCATATGGTCAGAGTCTAATTGTAAGCCATCTACGTTCTTTAAGAGGTTTTTAATGAACTGGTAGGTAGGGCGTATTGTTTCAAAGCCGTGAAGAGGAATCGCATTCTGGACTCTGGGGTCATGTGCATCAAAGGTGAGAATGTTGTCCACACCCATGTTTACCATTTCCTGAAGTGCGATAGCACAATCTAAGGATTCACGGGCCGTTCTCTTATGCTGTCTGCTTTCATAAAGAAAAGGCATAATAACGGTAATTCTTCTTGCCTTTCCGCCTACTGCGGCAATGATTCTCTTTAAATCCTGATAATGGTCATCGGGAGACATATGGTTTTCTTTACCGCAAAGAGAATAGGTAAGACTGTAGTTGGCAACGTCTACCAGTAAGTAAAGGTCTGTTCCGCGGACAGATTCAAGGATGACACCTTTGGCTTCGCCGGAACCGAAACGCGGTACCTTTGCTTTCAAAATATAGGAGTCACGCTGATAGCCGGAAAATGCCAGGCTTTCTTTGTGCTCACTTTCACGTACGGTTCTCCATTCTACCAGGTAATCATTCACCTTTTCGCCGAGGGATTTACAGCCCTCTAAGGGAATGATGCCGAGAGAACCTACAGGGATGGTTTCCAGATTTCTTGTTTCTTCATGCTGAGACATGAGGTACCTCACTTTCTGTTTTGCAGTTTCTTTTTGTACATCCGGATGTCGGGTCCGGTGATTTTGCATATTTCATAATTACTGGTGATACGGGAGAAGATTCTGTCGGAATAGCGGTCCCTGAAATCAGCCAGTGATAAGTTGGTTGAAATAATGACGGCTTTTTGTCTTAAGTGGCGGTCATTAATCAAAGAGAATAACTGGGAATTAACGAAGTTATTGGTAAACTCGGTTCCCAAATCATCTATAATCAGCAAATCGCACTGAAATAAATCTTCATAAGAATTATGAAGGTCTTCCGTACTCCTGTAATCAAATTTTATTTTGGATAATACATCAAAAAGTGCGGCGGCACTAAAATAAATGACAGAATGTCCGCGTTCAAGTAATTCTTTCGCCACACACCCGGATAAAAAAGATTTGCCCGTACCTACTGTACCATAAAAGAATAAATTATGGTAGTCCGAATTGAAATTATTGATAAAATTTTTGCAGGTAACGACAGTATTTTTAAAACGCTGTAAATCTTCCCCCTCATAATACTCAAAAGAAAGGGTGGAAAAGTTATTTTCTTCAAGAAGTTCGCTGATGCCGGACTGCTCATAGAGCATGGAAATTTCAGCCTGCTTAAAGCAATGACATTTCGCGGTACCGATATATCCGGTATCCTTACAATCGGGACAAATAAAAACAGGCTCCAAATAATCCTCCGGAAGACCGGCGGATAAAAGAAGCTGCTTTTTCATGGAAGAAAGGTCCTTTAAAATGTCCTTTAATTCTACAAGGGCATTGTCGTCCCCTTCTAATAATTTCTTTCCCTGCGCCACGGAAACGGAGGAGATAGAGTCCTCCAGTTCGCGGAAGCCTTCTACATGGGCATAAACATAGTCCTTACGCTCCTGCAGGAGGGTTCTGCTGTTTAACTGGCGTTCTTCGTACTTTCGGATAATGGTATCATACTGGGTATTACTCAGGGCCACGGGTATATCTCCTTATCATATAGCCTTAATTGCTTAAGATTTCTCTTTCGAGGGCATCAAAGTCATAATCGGTATGCATAAACTGGTTGAACTGGCCTGCACTTGTATTCTTGGCAGGTGCCTTTTTCCTGGTGCCGGTAAAGGCATCGTCCAAAAGCTTGATGTCTGCTTTGTGGCGGACGTTTTTGGTGTGCCAGTTTTTCAGGATGCTGTCGGCATATTCAAAGCGGTGCTTGTCAGTGGCAAGAACCGTACGTGAACAGGCTTCCAGGATGATATCAGAGGTAAAGCCGTATTCCTGAATCCATTTGGTTGCATAATCTGCTTCGGCCCGTGTGGGGGCGGCAGATTTGCCAAGGGCTTTCATGATATCATAGACAGTCTTGTCGTACTTACGGGAAGCGTTTGCAGCCTGCTTGGGGGTGGTAATGCCTTCCTCGGCCCAGCTGACAGCTACTTTTTCTATGTAACGGAAATCCTTCTTACCGCGGTCAACGCAGTACTGGATTAAATAGTCGATTAAGTCGGCAGAAAAACCAAGCTTGTCCGAAAAGAAGAGAATGGTCTTGATTTCGGAGGCACTTAAAGGCTTGCCCAAATATTGCTCTGCCACAAAAATAATCTGGGCAGTTTCTTCGTTGTTTTTGAAAGCGCGCAGTTCGTCCGCGGAATATGCGGGTTTCTCGAAAGAAACACGTTCCGGTGCAGGACTGCTTACAAGGGAAGGTGCCTCTGTCCGCTCTGCCGGCAGTGCGGAAATACCGGTTCTGTCCACAGGCAGTTTGGAGGAAAGCTGCACCACGGGAGCAAGGGAAAATACATCCCCTCCGGGACGGCGATTCACATCCAAAAGGCGGATGCCGGTTAAGGATTTGCTTTCATCGTATTCTAAGGAGAGAAGACGCATCTTCTCCCAATATTTCAGCGCACGCATAACATCCTTCTCGGTATGGTTGAATTTGTCCGCAATGTCGGAAACGCTGGTTGCAAGACGTGCACTCATCATAC
>JAFZDQ010000122.1 GCA_017561085.1 Lachnospiraceae bacterium | reverse complement strand
GAAAGGATCCATGCCGTAGCAGTGGTACCGATATTGGCACCCATAATAACGCCTACCGCCTGCTTTAAGGTCATAATACCGGAGTTTACAAAACCTACCACCATGACCGTCGTTGCCGAGGAAGACTGAATCACTGCAGTAACAGCCATTCCCAATAAAAATCCCTTAAATACGGTGGAGCTCATCTTAGCCAGAATGGTCTGCAATTTACCGCCGGCAGTACGCTCTAACGCTTTGCCCATAACATCCATTCCAAACAGGAATAAAGCAAGTCCGCCCAATAAAGAAATAATGTTAAAAACATATGTTGTCATGCCATTTCCTCCTTTGTGGGAAATTATTTATCTCATCATCTCATATTATAAGTTTGCCCCAAAATAAATACCATAGAGGTTTTGCAAAGCCTATGTAAAATATATGTAAAGTAAAGACCGCATCCTGCTTAGGATACGGTCCGCATTATTTACAAAATTCAATTACTATTGTTGTCCCCTTTCCGGGTATACTATCCAAATGAACGGACGCCTTGTGATACACAGCAACATGCTTAACGATAGATAATCCCAGACCGGTACCGCCGGATAATTTTGAATGACTTTTATCAACCCGATAGAATCGCTCAAAAATCCGCTCTTTATGCTCAGCCGGAATGCCGATACCGGTATCAGTAACGGTTAACCTGTAATTCTCAACCTGTACCAGTACACTACCTCCCGAAACATTGTATTTCACTGCGTTATCACACAGATTATAAATCATCTCATGAAGCAGTCTCCGTACACCGCAAACCGAAAAACCTTCTCCTGAAACAGTAATTCCGACATCCTTTTCAGAAGCACTTTTTTCCAGAATCATTTTCACTTCTTCTGCCAGGGCCAGTATATCTACCTCTTCCGTCGGTAAGGATACTTCTTCATCCAACTGGGACAGACGGATAATGTCCTCTATCAGATTTACCAAGCGGGTTGCTTCCTTCCGGATATGTCCCACAAAGCGGGGCATATCTTCCGGCTTAACCAATCCGTTTTCCATCAGTTCCGCACTGCCGATAATCCCCTGCAAAGGCGTTTTCAGTTCATGGGATACATTTGCGGAAAATTCCTGACGTATTTTTTCAGAATTAAGCCGCTCCGTAATATCAAAAGCCAGTACTACAGCTCCGATTACTTCGCCATCTGATTTAATGCGGCTTAAATCAAACTGGTAATCGCGTCCGTTCCGGCTTTCCCTGGCATAGCCTCTCCCTTTATCCAATGCATCATTGACAGCTGTCCTCATACCACCGGATTTATCAACCAGCAGGAAATTCTTTCCGATACAATCATCTTCAGCTTCAAATATCATCTTTGCCGCAGGATTTATACTAATAATCTTTCCTTCACTGTCAAACAGAACCAGTCCCTCCTGCATGGAACCGGTAATCTGGGAAAATTCATCCGTCTTTCGCCGCAATTCTTCCATTTGGGAAGCAATTTGATTATGCTGCCTGTGAATACGCTGCAAAAGAGGTGATATTTCCTCATACATATCATTTTTCAGGGGCTGCTCCAAATCCAGTTTATTTAACGGCTCCACAATTTTAGTGGCCATGCGGCGTGCCAGAAAAGCCGATAAGCAAATTGCAAAAACTGCAATCATTGTAATGGGCCATAATAATCCCGGCATCAATCCCCATGCAGATTCCTGACTATTGGAAATTCTAAGTACCGTGCCATCCTTCAACCTTTGGGCTTCATAATAAGTCTTCTCCGTCAAAGTAGAAGAAATACGCGCCGCACTACCATATCCGCTTTCCATTGCTTCACGGATTTCCTCACGGTCCGCATGATTCTCCATGGCAGACTGGTCCACCTGCGTGTCAAAAAGAACCGTCCCGTCATCTGCTATCCATGTCACACGGAAACGGTCTGCTTCTACATTTTCCAAAAAAGCGTTCCCGTATTGCTCCGTACCGGTAACTGCAAGACTCAGTTCATCCTTAAGCTGCTCCACCTGTACCCGAGTAAAATGATTGTACAAGACACCCATCACCACACCCAGAGAGGACAGCAACACTACTACCGCAACAAGAATCGTAGAACGGAAAATTTTACTTGTCATAGTTTGCCTCCAGGCGATATCCTACATTTCTGACTGTTTCAATTATATGACCATACTCTCCCAATTTTTGGCGCAGGGTACGGATATGCATATCCACGGTCCTTGTTTCCCCTAAGTATTCCGCGTTCCATACATGCGTCAGCAATTGTTCCCTGGTAAATGCAATACCCGGCTGGGATAAGAAGAGATATAGCAATTCATACTCTTTATAGGTAAGCAGAATTCTTTCCCCATTCACGGTAACGGTGTGTTCTTCCGGATTTAACACCAATCCGCCCGCCTGCAACAAATTTTTCACCGGTGCAGATACTTTCGTCTGTTTGCACCTGCGAAGTACTGCTTTTACCCTTGCCACCATTTCCATAATCCCAAAAGGCTTTACAAGATAATCATCTGCCCCCAAATCGAGACTTAAAATCTTATCATACTCCGTACCTTTTGCAGTTGCCATAATGACAGGAATATCCTTAAATCCATCAGATTCCTTCATCGTTTTTAAAAGTTCAATCCCATCTTTTCCGGGAAGCATCACGTCCAAAATAACCAATTCCGGCGTAACTGTTTGCAATGCTTCCCAAAAAGAATCTCCGTCTTCAAAACCTCTCGCTTCATAACCGGTAGAAGTGAGCGCATAAACTTCAATATCCCGAATACTGGAATCATCCTCAACGCAAAAAATCACAACTATACACCTTCATTTTCTCTCAAAAACTATACTATCTTCTGTCTCTGTTTCCGTCTATTAGCCAAATGTAAATTCTGCGGCATTTTCCGTGTCACTGCAGCCGCCCGCATACACGATAAACTTACCGGGTTCTGCCTTATATTCCATATTGATATCATAGAATTTCAGCATTTCTTCCGTAATCGTGAAGGTAATCTCTTTTTCCTCCCCGGGTGCAAGCCATACCTTTTCAAAGCCCTTTAATTCGCGGACAGGTCTTACCACACTGCCCACCTCATCACAAATGTAAAGCTGCACAACCTCCGCGCCTTCCCGTCTTCCTTCATTCTTCACCTTCACGGAAGCCGTGATTTCCTCACCGGATTTCATGCAATCTGCGCTCAGCTTCACCTTAGAGTAAGAGAACTCCGTATAAGAAAGACCATAACCGAAGGGATAAAGGGGTTTGTTGGGCACATCCAGATACTTGGATAAGAAACGGTTCTCCGTGGGCTTTCCGTCATAATATCTTCCGGTCCTGAATTCATCATAAAATACAGGAACCTGTCCAACACTGTAAGGGAAGCTCATGGGAAGCTTGCCACTTGGTGCGGTTTTGCCGTAAAGCACTTCCGCAATGGCGTTACCGCCTTCCGTACCGGGCATCCAAACAACCATAATGGCCTTGGCAACCTCTTTGATTTTACGCACATCCAAAGGTCTGCCGGTAAAAAGAACCACGATAACATTCTTATTTACTCTGGCAACTTCCTTTAATAATCTTTTCTGATGCTTGGGAATGGTAATGTCCGCCCGGCTTGCGCCTTCCCCGGTCTGTGCCATATGCTCACCGATACAAAGCACTACCTTATCTGCTTTCAGGGCCGCATCCACAGCTTCTCCCAGCATAATTTCCGCATCTGCTTTACTGCGGTTATTTGTATATTTTTTGTTCATACCGTGAATGGTTTCTCCGGGTGCAAGACTGTCACAGCCTTTGGCAAAAATTGCCTTGATACCTAAATTCTTCACACCTTCCTTCACGGATACCGCATCCGCCTCATCCGCAAAAACACTCCATGCGCCGATGATGGATTTTTCTTCCACATAAGGTCCGATAAAGGCTACTTTTTCGTCTTTCTTAAGGGGAAGCATCTTTTTGTTCCGAAGAAGGACAAAGGATTCCTTGGCTGCTTCCTTTGCTTTCTTTCTGTGATCCTTACAAAGAAGCAATTCTTTTTCAGCTTCTTCGTCCGCATCCTTATAAGGATTTTCAAAAAGACCCAATTTATTCTTCAGCTCCAGGACACGGAGTACCGCTTCGTCCAGAAGCTTTTCATCCAATTCTTTATTTTCAATCAGCTCTTTTAAATAATTTGCATAACAGGTGGTCATCATATCAATGTCACAGCCTGCTTCCATTGCAAGCTTGGCCGCTTCCTTTAAGTCTGCCGCCGCGCCGTGGTTTTTGATTTCTTCGATTGCTGCCCAGTCTGAAATCACGGCACCGTCAAAGCCCATTTCTTCGCGGAGTACCTGACGCATTAACCATTTATTGGCTGTAGAAGGTACATGGTTTAAGGTGTTAAAGGAGGTCATCACAAGAAGGGCACCTGCCTTCACTGCCGCCTCGTAAGCGGGCAGATAATCATCCCTTAAGGTTCTCTCCGAAAGCTCTGCGTTATTGTAATCCCTGCCTGCCATGGCACCGCCGTAGCCCGCAAAATGCTTCACGCAGGCACCGATTTTGCCGGGTGCTTTGGGATCCTCTCCCTGATAGCCTTCTACCAAAGCCTTGGCATAAACGCTGTTTAAATAAGCATCTTCGCCGGTGGACTCCATAACTCTTCCCCATCTGGCATCCCGCACCAAATCCACCATGGGTGCAAAGGTTACATGAATACCGGATGCAGCCGCTTCCTTTGCCGCTACTTCCGCGCCTGTTTTGGCCATTTCCGGATTAAACATAGCACCCTGTCCCAGAGGAATGGGGAATACCGTCTTATAGCCGTTAATAATATCTGCCATAAACACAAGGGGAATTTTGTGCGGATGGTTCTCCATGTGTGCTTTTTGCAACTTTTTCACTGTTTCAGCCCCGATAATACTTAAAACGCTTCCTGTTTCCCGAATGGTCTGCTCCGTAAAGCCCTGTGCGGACACAGGTCCCGTGGCAATGCTTTCACCTTCGTAAAACATACCGTTCCCCTGAAATAACTGGTTGATTTTTTCATCCAGTGACATCTCACCCAATAATGCTTCGATTTTTTGCTGTTCCATAACCTATCCTCCGTTAAATACCTTCTATTGTTCCGTCAAAAGCCGGAATAAAGCTTTCATCTGCAGTGTCGCCCTCTTGTATAAAAGCATTCTTCACCCCTGCCGAAAGCAAATAGTCTACCACCGTTTCATATTCCCTCTTAGTTACCTTCCTGCAAAGACCGGCATAGGCCGGATTTTCTTTCAGGCGCTCAAAAGGAGTATATTGATTCATCAGACTGATATAAACCCGATCCCCATAGGTTCCGTACACATAATCAATGACGGCTTTGGCATTCCTTTTGTGCCCCGGTAGCAAAAGATGCCGCACAATAACACCCCTTTGCATCATCCCTGCTCCATCAAAAAGAGGCTCTCCCACCACCTTGACCATGGCTTCCAATGCCGCCTTGGCCACTGCCGGATAATCTCCCGCCGCCGAATACTTCAGGGCCGCGTCCTCATCCATATACTTAAAATCCGTCAAAAAGATATCTACCGTTCCGCCAAGGAGCCGGATGATTTCCGGTTTCTCATAGCCGCTGCAATTGTACACTACGGGAATGGAAAGCCCCATTTCCTTTGCGCGTCTTACAGCCCGGATAATCGCAAGTACATAGGCATCCGGCGTCACCAGATTGATATTGGCTGCTCCT
Organism: Lachnospiraceae bacterium; assembly: GCA_017561085.1. GTDB lineage: Bacteria > Bacillota > Clostridia > Lachnospirales > Lachnospiraceae > Suilimivivens. The sequence goes on along the minus strand of JAFZDQ010000122.1, from coordinate 20,486 downwards.
TTTTCCTGCAGTGCCAAAAAGACCCCCGAAAGCTCCTCTTCCGTTATAAGCCGTCCCCGGCTTCGGGCGGCAATTTCATAATTCTGACAATACACGCAGCGCAGATTACACCCCGAAAAAAACACCGCACCGGAGCCGCTCTGCCCGGAAATACAAGGTTCCTCCCACATATGAAGGGCCGCTCTTGCCACGTAAATATCGTTATCACAAAGACAATACCCTTTTTGTCCTTCTGCGCGCATCACGCCGCATTCCCTGGGACAAAGGTTACAGGGACTGTCATCCAAAATTATCTCTTCCATTTCACACTCACTTGAAAATTCCCCGCCGGGAATCTGTCCTTCTTCGGACTTCTCTCTTCCTTGCCCGCAGTCTTACTTCGGCTGGCCAAAGGTATCCGCATACTTCTCATCCCACTCGTCCCTGGGAATCGCCGTGATATTTCCTACATCATAGAAAATCTCATAAAAAAGATTAATCCAGTATTCTTTATCCTCTGTTAAGTCTGAATCATGCATATTACTGTAAGGATTTTGAAATGCTTCCCGGAGCATGGGCACCACCACGATACCGTCCCCATGAGGGTCTGCTTTGTCCGCCTTAATCATTTCCACACGCTCTGTCTCCTCCCGGTAGATTCTGGCAAGGTTTACCAGATTCTCCATATAGGTAAAAAACAGCCACACGCAAAGCACGCTGACCAGTGCATATCTGGCCGCCTGTACACCAAAAGCCTCATCATCCGCGCAGTCCGTAATGGCCTGGATGACTGCAATCATCAGAAAAATACCGGCACCGAAAAAGGCTCTGTCGGTAGGGGTAGGAATCAGTACCAATGCATAAGAAGTAGCCGCCGCAGCCACGGTAAAAAGCACGCTTTCATTTTTACGGATTTTGCTAAAACCTTTTAACTTTTGTCTCAGAACCAAAATCACCAGGGCAATAATCAGAATCACAAATAACTCAAAAAACAATTCCCGGACGGTCACCGTGGTTTTGTACACACGGGACATCAGCCCAACAAGCCCGGTATAAGCCTCATCCCCCATTTCCTGACTTCTGCTTCTGACACCCGGAGCAAGCACCATACCACAAAGGCCGGTGAGCATGCCAAGCACCGCCGTAATCATAAAAGGATAAAGGGACTTCTTTCCTTCCTTTTTCCTATCAAGGAAGAAGCCTGCGCCAAATAAGAGAATCAAAACAAGACCGCCACCTGAGGTGTTCTCATTACACCAGCCTGCCATCATACCGAAGAAAAAGGTTCCGATTGCCAAAAGCACCTGCCGCTTCACCGCATCTGCTTTGTCCAGGTAATGTCTGAAAAACGTAACAAATCCCAAAATAATCACACTGCCCCACAAATAATTGCAGGCACCGCAAATCCACAGCATGGTCTGCCCGAAGCTGACTGCATATCTCCACAAAAATACAATGATAAGCAGCAGTACAAAAAGGTCATATTTCTTTTTGCGGCGCACATTCCCGTACATCAAAAGCACAAGGGCCGCAAACATACCGCTGTTTAACAGATTGAAAATCCATTTGTCCGAAAGCAGCATCAGACGGATATTAAACTGACCGATAATACGTCCGCTGTTGGATAAATATTCCCCGTACTGCTGCTTAATCAAATCCCAAAAAGAAGTTGCCTTGCGGGCCTGGAACATATAAAAATAATCATCTGACATATAAGGCGTCAGGCACACATACGCAAGAAGCATGAGTGTCGCCAGACCCAGGATGATAAAAAATAAAGCTTTTTTGTTCTTTTCCGTAAAAGTCATTTCTGCTTTTCCTTTCCAATGTATCGTAATCCACCGGCCCGGAGCCGATATCCGCTACTATCCCATTGTCTGTATTTTACCAAAACGGCCGTATAAATGCAATCTTCTTCCCCTTTTCCGGAAAGATTCTATTGTAGTATTCTTCCCCGGAATATGCTATACTAAATTATCTATATCTATTTTTACCGGCCGGACCCGCAGGCGACGTCCCGGCTCAACTTACGGAGTAACAGACATGAATGAAAAAGTATTACGCACATTAGAATACACCAAGGTCATCGCAGCCCTTTCAGACAAGGCTACGTCACAGCCCGGCAAGGAACTTTGCGAGCGCCTTGTACCCATGACGGATTTAGAAGAAATCAACGAAGCACAGGCACAGACACAGGACGCGCTTTCCATGCTGTTCCAGAAAGGCTCTACCTCCTTTGGGGGCAATAAAAATGTCACCATGGCAGTACGTTCCCTGGAAATCGGCAGCACCTTATCTGCTGCGGAGCTTTTAAAAATCGCAGGACTCCTTGACAATGTTAACCGCATCAAAGCCTACGGACGGAATGCCAAGGATGATGAGAAGGACACCTCCTTAACACCTTTTTTTGACAGGCTGGAGCCCCTTACCTTACTTGCGGGCGAAATCAGAAGATGTATTTTGGCGGAAGATGAAATTGCCGATGACGCAAGCCCGGGCCTGAAGCACATCCGCAGAAGCATGGCTATCACAAGCGACCGCATCCACACCCAGCTTTCCTCCATGGTAAACGGTACCTACCGCAATTATCTGCAGGATGCCGTAATCACCATGCGTGACAACCGGTATTGTATCCCCGTCAAGGCAGAGCACAAAAACCAGGTGCCCGGTATGGTTCACGACCAATCCTCTACCGGTTCTACCTTCTTTATCGAGCCTGCGGTGATTGTGGAACTGAATAACAAATTAAAAGAGCTTGCCCTGCAGGAAAAAGAAGAAATCGAGAAGATTCTGGCTTCCTTAAGCGCAGACACCGCCCTTCATACGGAAGAAATCCTGGAAAACCAAAAAATCATGACCTTCCTGGACTTTACCTTTGCCAAGGCGGGACTTGCCATGGATCAAAATGCAACCAGGCCCCTTTTTAATACCGAACATTATATCCATATCCGGAAAGGCCGCCATCCTCTTTTGGATGCCAAAAAGGTGGTGCCCATCGACATTCATCTGGGTAAGGATTTTGATTTACTTGTCATCACAGGTCCCAACACCGGCGGTAAAACCGTTTCCCTAAAGACGGTAGGACTTTTCACCCTGATGGGGCAGGCGGGACTTCACATCCCCGCCTTAGACCGCTCAGAGCTTTCTATTTTTACGGAAGTATTTGCGGACATCGGAGATGAGCAGAGTATTGAGCAGAGTCTCTCTACTTTCTCCTCCCATATGACAAGTATTGTATCGATTTTAAAGCAGGCAGACGAAAATTCCCTTTGTCTGTTTGATGAACTCGGGGCCGGAACAGACCCTACCGAGGGTGCTGCCCTGGCCATTGCCATTTTGGACCACCTCCACACAAGCGGCATCCGCACCATGGCTACCACCCACTACAGCGAGCTGAAGGTGTACGCCTTATCCACCGATTTCGTGGAAAATGCCTGCTGTGAGTTTAATGTAGAGACCTTATCTCCTACTTACCGTTTATTAATCGGTGTGCCCGGCAAGAGTAATGCTTTTGCTATTTCCAAGAAGCTGGGACTGCCGGATTACATCATTGATGCGGCCTCCGCACAGCTTTCAAACGATGATAAGAGCTTTGAGGACCTTCTGACGGATTTGGAACAAAGCCGTCTTACCATTGAAAAGGAACGTGCCGAAATCGCCGCCTATAAGAACGAAATTAAGACCTTAAAAGAACGTCTGGCAGCCAAGAACGAAAAAATCGATTCTGCCAAGGAAAAGATTTTACGCCAGGCCAATGAACAGGCCCGTGAAATTTTACAGGAAGCCAAGGATGTGGCGGACGAAACCATCCGCATCTTCCAGAAAGCCGGCCCCGGCGCTTCTTTAAAGGATTTAGAAAAATCCCGTGAAAAAGTCCGCGGAAAAATCGGCGAAAAGAACGACAAGCTGGCCTTGAAAAAGACTGAAGCAAAGCCCAAGAAACAGCTTAAGCCCGAGCAGCTCAAAAAGGGCGACAGTGTAAAGGTTGTATCCATGGGGCTTACCGGCAGCGTTTCCACCCTGCCTGATAGCAAAGGTAACCTCTTTGTACAATGCGGTATCATGCGTACCCAGGTAAATGTGAAGGATCTGGTTTTTGCCGAAGAAGCATCCGAAAAGCCTGCCGCAGGATTCCAAAGAAGCCAGACCTCCAAAATCAAAATGTCCAAGTCCTTAAATATTTCTCCCGAGCTGAACCTGCTTGGGAAAATGGTGGACGAAGCACTGGCAGAACTGGATAAATACTTGGATGACGCTTATTTGTCCCACCTTTCCAGCGTGCGCATCGTACACGGAAAAGGAACCGGCGCCCTTCGAAACGCCGTACACAATTATTTGCGGAAGGTAAAATATGTCAAATCCTACCGCCTCGGAGAATACGGCGAAGGTGATGCCGGTGTAACAATTGTAGAATTTAAATCTTAAGAAGCCCGGGAGGTAATTATGGTATCCAGACAAAAAATATTAATTGTAGACGATGACAGCAATATTGCAGAATTGATTTCCCTTTACCTTACGAAGGAATGCTTTGAAACAGCCATTGCAGGAGACGGGGAAAGTGCCCTTTTGATGGCAGACTCCTTTGCCCCCAACCTGATTCTGTTAGACCTGATGCTTCCGGGCATTGACGGTTATCAGGTTTGCAGGGAAATCCGTGCCAAATCTTCCATCCCGATTATCATGCTTTCTGCCAAGGGTGAAATCTTTGATAAGGTTCTGGGCCTTGAGCTGGGCGCCGACGACTATATGGAAAAGCCCTTTGACTCCAAAGAGCTGGTAGCCCGCGTCAAAGCGGTCCTGCGCAGATACAAGCCCGTAGCTGCACCGGTAGAAACCAAGGATGTAAAAAGCGTGGAATACCCCGACCTTATCATCAACCAGACCAACTACTCTGTTATTTACAAGGGACAAACCGTGGAAATGCCTCCCAAGGAGCTGGAACTTTTATACTTCCTGGCATCTTCCCCCAACCATGTTTTTACCAGAGAGCAGCTCCTTGACCAGATTTGGGGCTATGAATATATTGGCGATACCAGAACCGTAGACGTACATATCAAGCGCCTGCGTGAAAAGGTAAATGACCACGACAACTGGCGGATTGCCACCATTTGGGGAATCGGATACAAATTTGAGGTAAAATAAATGAAAAAGACGTTATACCTGAAGTTTCTGCTTGCCTATGTAATTTTCGGCTTTTTCGGGTTCGTGGCAGTTGCTACCTTTGTCAGCAGTATGACCATGGAACACCTAAAGCACGAACGGGCAGAAGCACTTTACAAGGAAGCCACCTTAATTGCCAACACCTATGCTTCCGACCTTTATAACAATGAAACCTCCTTAGATACGGTAAAAAAGCAGTTAGATGCCTTAGACACCTACCTTTCGGCGACCCTTTGGATTATTAACCCCTCAGGGCGAATGGTACTAAACTCAGCCGCACCGGTGGACGTGGAAACGGAAACCGTAATTTCCGGCTTTGATCCGACCGTTACGGGCGGCACCTACTATACAATCGGCAAATTCTTTAAAAGCTTCTCAGAAGATCAGCTCAGTGTTTTTGCCCCCATCACCTCTGACTACAAAGTCCGCGGTTATGTGGTAATTCACTATCCCATGCAGAATTTGGTGGAATCCTGTAACAGCCTGCTTAACATTTCCTACCTGCTTCTGGTGATGCTGTTTTTACTTTCCATGATTATTCTGCTGTTCTTTACGGAAATGGTTTACCAGCCCCTGCGGAAAATCATCTATGCCACGGAGCAGTATGCGGACGGAAACATGCACTACGAATTCCAGGTGGAAAGTGCCGACGAAATGGGCTATCTGTCCGCATCCTTAAATTATATGGCCAGCGAAATTGCCCGTGCCGAAGATGACCAGAAGAAATTCGTAGCCAACGTCTCCCACGACTTCCGCTCTCCCCTTACCTCTGTAAAAGGATATCTGGAAGCCATGCTGGACGGTACGATTCCGCCGGAACTGCACGAAAAATATTTAAACATCGTTCTTAACGAAACAGAACGTTTGACCAAGCTTACCAACAGTCTTTTGACTTTAAACAATTTAAACACCAAGGGCATGCTCCTTGACAAGAGTGACTTTGATATTAACAGTGTTATCCGTAACACCGTAGCCACCTTTGAAGGAACCTGCCGTAAAAAAGGAATTGCCGTAGAACTGGTGCTTACCGGCGATGAACTTTTCGTCAATGCCGATGTGGGCAAAATCCAGCAGGTTTTATACAACCTTTTGGACAATGCCATCAAGTTCAGCCCCACGGATTCCATTATCAAAATCGAAACCAACGAAAAGCACAACAAGGTCTTTGTCTCCGTAAAAGACCACGGCATCGGCATCCCGAAGGATGCCCAGAAGCTGATTTGGGACCGTTTCTACAAATCCGACTTATCCCGCGGTAAGGACAAAAAGGGAACCGGCCTGGGACTTTCCATCACCAAGGAAATCATCAATTCCCACGGGGAACATATTAATGTGGTAAGTACCGAAGGCGTCGGAAGCGAGTTTATTTTCTCACTGCCCGTCACCGACGACCCGGATGAATAAACAAAAAGGAAATGATAGACATGAACATTATTTTACATCAGCCGGAAATTCCGGCAAATACAGGAAACATTGGCAGAACCTGTGTTGCCACAGGCACAAGCCTTCACCTTATCGAGCCGCTGGGCTTTAGCTTATCCGAAAAAAATTTAAAGCGTGCCGGCATGGATTACTGGGAGCACCTTGATGTACACCGCTATATGAATTTCGAGGAATTCAAGCAAATGAACCCTAACGCCAAAATCTGGATGGCTACCACCAAGGCTAAACACGTGTACACGGACGTTTCTTTCGGCCCGGATGATTTCATTATGTTTGGCAAAGAAAGTGCCGGCATTCCGGAAGAAATCCTGGTGGATTATGAAGAGACCTGTATCCGGATTCCCATGTTGCCGGAAATCCGCTCCTTAAATTTATCCAACTCTGCTGCCATCGTTCTTTACGAGGCCCTGCGCCAGCAGAACTTTGCGCAGATGCAGTTAGAAGGCGAATTGCATAGGCTTCAGTGGAAGGAATAATCCGACGATTAAAAAAACCCTGACTACCATATACCAACCGGTATTTTGATAGTCAGGGTTTTATTTTTCCATCTGAATAATGACTTTATTCTACTTCGCTGGTAGCTCTATCAAATAATGCTTCTACCTCTGCGGAAGGAGCCTTGGAGCACTTGGTAGCAATGATTGCTGCAATCAAGCTGGCAATGAAACCGGGAATGATTTCATAAATACCAACAGAAGACAGACACGCAAGCCATGCAATATCTACAATTGCACCTACAAGGATACCCGCTACTGCACCTTCAAAGGTGAAACGTTTCCAGAACAGGGACAACATAATGGCCGGTCCGAAAGCTGCACCGAATACGCCCCAAGCGTTTTCTACAAGTCCCATAATGGTTCCGCTGTTGGGATTAGCTGCAATCAACACAGCAATGACAGAGATAGCCAATACCACAAAACGGCCTGCCCACAACATTTCTTTGTCGGAAGCTTTATCTTTACGGATAACGGGTTTATATACATCGCTGGCAAATGCACTTGCGCTGGCCAAAAGCTGGGAGTCAGCAGTACTCATAGCAGCTGCTAAAATAGCAGAAAGGAGAACGCCGCTGATAAGCGCAGGGAACATTTTACGTACCATCTGAATGAAAACAGTAGAACTGTCAGCAATATCGCCCAAAAGCAGATGACCGATACATCCGGATGCTACAGAAAAGATTAAGATTAAAACAGTCCAGGTAATACCGATTTTCGCACTCTTCTTTAAGTCCTTATCAGAACGAAGGGACATAAAACGTACGATGATATGAGGCATACCGAAGTAACCAAGTCCCCAACCGAGTCCGGACACAACATCCTTCCAGTTGGTAAAAAGATTCCAATAACCATCAGGTAATCCTGCCATCGTTCCTGCACCCTGACCACTCTTGATTAAAGCAAGCGCAAAGATCGGTGCAATAAGAAGGGCACCAAGCATCAGAAGTCCCTGGAAAAAGTCAGTCCAGCAAACAGCACTGAAACCGCCCAGGAATGTATAAGAAATAATAATAATTGCCGCAAGATACATAGCAAGTGTAGCATCCATTCCGATAACCGTATTGAACAGGGTTCCGCAAGCTTTAATGGAGGAAGCTGCATAGATGGTGTACGCAATCAGGAAGATTGCCGCACAAATAATCTGAAGGGCTCTGCTCTTTGATAAGAAACGGTTGGTCAGATACTGGGGGATGGTAATGGAGTCGTTTGCTGCAATGGTAAAACGACGCAGTCTGGGTGCTTCTACCAACCAGCTGACAACATAACCGATTCCGAGACCGATTGCAATCCATGCCTGTCCGATACCCAGTGCATAAATAGACGCGGGAAGTCCCATAAGAACCCATGCACTCATATCAGAAGCACCGGCAGAAAGTGCGGATACCCAAGGTCCCATTTCTCTACCGCCAAGGAAATATGCTTTTTCACCGCCGCCTTTTGACTTCAGGAAAAAGAAAACGCCAATACCCAGCATAAATACCAGATAAACAATAAATACAATAATTTCTAAATTCATTTGTATAAATCCTTTCCTGCACATTTATGTGCTCATGTAATATCCGAAGTATATCATATTTATTCTAAGAATAAAATAGTATAAAGGTTACATTCTTTTTTATTTTTATGCATTTTTCTCTGCACGAAGTTTTTCAATAAACTTCGCAATCTTCTTCATGGCAATCTTTAAATTCTCAAGAGAGTACGCGTAGGAAATACGAAGGAACCCTTCGCCGCAATCACCAAACGCAGTGCCGGGCACTACCGCTACCTTTTCTTCCCGAAGAAGTCTTTCTGCGAATTCATCACTGGTCATACCGAATTCCTTGATGCAGGGGAATACATAAAACGCGCCGTAGGGCTCAAAGCATTCCAGTCCCATTTCTTTAAAAGCATGCATCAGGAATCTTCTTCTCTGATTGTAAGCCTCTCTCATCTCAGCCACATCATCATCACCGTTCCGAAGGGCCTCCACAGCCGCATACTGGCTGGTGGTAGGAGCACACATGATGGCAAACTGATGAATCTTGGTCATCTGCTCCATAATCAGGGCCGGCGCACAGGCATAACCAAGTCTCCATCCTGTCATGGCATAGGCCTTGGAAAAACCGTTAATTAAGACGCATCTTTCCTGCATACCGGGCAGGCTTACGATGGAAACGTGTTTATCCTTGTAACTGAGTTCTGCGTAAATTTCGTCAGTAATAACGAAAAGGTCCTTCTCCAAAATCACTTCCGCAATGGCTTCCAAATCAGACTTTTCCATAATTGCGCCGGTGGGATTGTTGGGGAAAGGAAGTACCAACACCTTGGTCTTGTCCGTAATGGCATCACGCAACTCCTGCGCTGTCAGACGGAATTCGTTTTCTGCTTTCAACTCAATAATCACCGGCTTTGCATCTGCCAAAATCGCACAAGGCTCATAGGATACATAACTGGGCTGGGGAATCAAAACCTCATCCCCGGGATTAATCATGGCACGCAGTGCCAAATCGATGGCTTCCGAACCGCCAACCGTAACCAGAACCTCCTTAATGGGGTCATAGGTCACGCCCTGGGTTCTCTTTATATATTTACTGATTTCCGTTCTCAGTTCCTTAAGACCGGCATTCGAGGTATAAAAAGTTTTACCTCTCTCCAGGGAATAAATTCCCTCATCCCTGATTCTCCAGGGAGTATCAAAGTCCGGTTCACCTACACCGAGGGAAATCGCATCCTCCATTTCATTTACAATATCAAAGAATTTACGGATACCGGAGGGCTTAATATCCACAATTTTATCAGCTAACGGATTTCTCACGGTGACACCTTCTCCCTTGCATCTTCTTCTTTATGTAAAATAGTTCCATGGTCTTTGTACTTCTTAAGAATAAAGTGTGTTGCGGTACTTAATACGCCGTCCAAAGTAGAAAGCTTCTCAGATACAAAGCTGGAAATAGACTTTAATGATTTTCCTTCCAGGGTCACCATTAAATCGTAACCGCCGGAGATTAAGTATACGCTGTTTACCTCAGGATACTTATAAATTCTTTCTGCAATGTGGTCATATCCCTGGCCTCTCTGAGGGGTAATACGCACTTCAATCAATGCTGTTACCTTTTCGATAGAAGTCTTTTCCCAGTCAATCATGGTGTGATAACCGCAAATTACACCTTCTTCTTCCAGTGCCTGTAATTCATTGGCAATGGTAATTTCCTCAGCACCCATAATAACTGCCAGTTCTCTAATATCTACACGGCTGTTTTTTTCAATAATGGCTAAAATCCGTTCTCTCATTTCCATAAATTTATTCCTCTCTTTCTGCCCTATTTCGTAGGTACAAAATCAATTTTCCATATTTCATCCGGTTTCGCCGGTTCCAAAAATCTGGTCTCTTCCCCGTTAATCACCACTTTGTCATTTCCGGAAGTAATCCGTCCGATGATACTTGCGGGAATATCTTCTTTTGCGAGTTCATCCACCAGCTTCTCTCCGTTCCGGGCCACCATCAAAAGACAGCCTCCGGATAAAAGCTCATAAGGATTCACATCAAAAAATTCACAAATTTCTATGGTTTCCTGCTTGACCGGAATTGCTTTCAAGTCTACGCTCAGTCCAACACCTGCACCCTTTGCCAGCTGAAACAGGGCTCCGAAAATACCACCGTTTCGAACATCTGTCATGGCACAAACGCCGGACTTAAGGGCGGTTGCGGCCTCAGGTAATATGGGCAGATACTTCTTAAAACCCCGGGCACTTCTTACCAGATGCATCGGATAGCGGCTCAAAAGGTCCTGCTCCTTAGCACCGGCCAGCATAGCGGTACCTTCCAGTCCAATCCACTTACTTAATACAACTGCATCGCCGGGCCTTAGTCTGTCTGACACGGCACCATTCTGCGCCTGCACTTCTGCCTCATCACTGCCTTGCGCAAGTCTCTGCGCCTGTATGCACTCTCCCATGGCCGTTACGGTAATCACAGGGCATTTCACTCCATAGGATACCTCGGTGTGACCGCCTGCTATGGAGATCTGTAACTCCTTGCACACACGGGCCGCGCCGGACATAATCTGCTTCAGACTATCTTCTTCGGCGTCCGCAGGGAGCGTAATTGCCAGTGTAACTGCCCTAGGCTTACTTCCTCCTGCTGCCAGATTATTCACTGCAGCATAAATCGCATATTCACTACTATCTTCAACGGGTAAACTTACCGTCTGTGTGGAAACGGCAAGACCTGCCCCTTCCCAGCACAAAAAGGCGCAGTCACTACCAACTTCTGCACCTTTTTTCACCGCCTCATCAGAGCCGGAAATGTACTTTAACACAGAGCGTTTCAAAACGCTGTCCGATATTTTACCTGTTTTCATCATCGGGAGTTCTTCCTTCCCTACAATTTTTCACCCTGATTAAGGTGCTGCAGGTGCCGGTGCCGGAGGTGCCGCTTCTGCCGGAGGAGCCGGCTGAGCTGCTGCCGCCAGGGCTGCCGCCACGTTCTTCACATGGTCAATGCTATTGGTAGCAATTGCTTCCATCAGCTGATTATATGCATTGGGATCTGCCGTAGCCACGCCTACCGTTGCATAACGGGGTACCATCTTGTACACACTGGCATTGACTTCTTCACGGCTGACTTCCTGCTCATTTTCATAAACAATCTTCCAAAGCTTCGCCTTATATCCGATATGGGCAGACTGCACGGTCACGGCACCGATCGGCTGCGCCGCATCCGTATAAATCACTTCCGTATCAGGATAGGTCTTACTGAGAATCTCACTGCGGTATTCTACTCTGTGGGAAGCATCTCTGGTTTCCTCACCGTAGATGTTAAATACTATCTTTTTATCATCTGTGGTATAGCCTTCAATATAAATAGGCGCCTGCGTATTGTTCTTAAAACGGAAATCCTTGCCGGCAGATTCTGAAATCGCCGCATCCGCAGAAGGATCCACATAGGTAACAATCATAGAGTGATTGTGACGTTCCGTCACTTCAAGCTCTGCCAAAAGTACCGCATTATAAAGTGTGGTGGACACCTGACAAATACCACCACCGAGACTGTCTACTACCTGACCGTTCAAATAAGAACCCGCCATATAATAACCGTTTGCTTCGGTAAACGGCGCTACCATTTCATAAGTAGAAAACTCTTCCCCGGGATACAGGGTAAGACCGTTAATCAGACGGCTTCCGTTTCTGACATTTTCACTTCTTGCATAGCCTGACGTTTTAAAGCTGGTGGTATAGGTTCCCAGCACATCCTTAACTTTCTTAAGCTCCGCTTCCGTTCCCAGAGGCTCTTCTATCTTGGACACCAATTCTACTTCCGTAGCACTGCCGTCCCATTCCTCCGTGAAAAAGGTCTCCAGCTTGGAAAGAGACGCATCGTTGTCAATGACAACGCCCTGTTTGCCGGGATGAATCACAAATTCTTCCCCTTCTTTGGTTAAGGTGGCATTTTCAGCTTCCACATTGTATATGGAACACTGGTCCTCCAAAACATGGCGCAGAAGTTCCCTGTCTATCTCAAACACAAGGTCATATCTGATATTTTCAAACTGTACATCCTTTCTGGACTTGTAGCGTTTGACAATATTACCGCTTTGGCCAACGGCAGCGGCTTCCTCTGCCACTTCCGGATTCACCAGGCGAAAACCGATATCCGCAGGTGTAATGGTTACTTCATTGCTGTTTACGGTAACCAGACTGATTTCCTTGGACATAAGCTCTGCCACATATGCATCCACATCGGCTTTGGCCTCTTTCGCGGTTTTGCCTTCCATGGGCATATCTTCAATGTAGATTCCTTCCAGAATCCTTGCATCTTCCTTTTCTTTTGCCTGTGACGTACTGCCCCAAAGAAGGACAAGTGCCGCCATCAGTAAAAAACTAAATATTTTTCTTTTCAAATTCCCCTTGCTCCTATCGTTCCCTTTTAAACAATTGTACTGACTTCTTCCCTTTGAACCGATTGCCTTAATAAGCAAAATATGCTAAAGTTGGAACTATCATAGCCAGTATCAGTAAACCTACGATAATGGATGATATGATTTTTTGATTTTTCTTATTATGAAAGTTAAACATTCTTTTCACCCCGCGTCCCAAACAGGGACATTTCGTATTTTTCTTTGAAAGGATATTATATATGAAGTTCCCCTTTTTTGCAAGTTTTATTGTTTTTTGTGCGTGGCTTGGCTACGAGCTTCACAAGCACCGTAATATGGAAAGGCAGACCATGGATGATTTCTGGGAAAGAGAGGCCAAGGCCAACAAAACCAGAAGGAAATCCTTAGATTCCCTTGCCTATATCACCATTCCCTTTGATACCTTTCCCATGGACCTTCTTCCTGATGATGAAAAGGCCACCGAGTACAAGGAAACCTTACGGGAACTGGCGAAGGAACCCATCGTAAATCTTACGGGCATCACCAACACGGAATTAAAACTCACCTATGGTGCTCCCAATATTAAAATACTCTCTGCCTACGACCAGCGCTACACGGTTTTGGCGCGTACACTGCAAGCCTTCGGGGAACTGCTTTATCAAAAAGGCTATTTGGACGAAGCCGTTACCGTTCTTTCCTTTGCCGTCAGCACCCGCACGGATATCAGCGCTACTTACAAATTACTGATTACCCTTTATCGGGAACTTAACAAAGAAGAAGAAATCGCCGGGCTTTTGCCGGTTGCCGAAACTTTAAACTCCGGTATGAAAAATACCATCGTAAGCTTAATTCAGGAGGCTATTTCCCATACTTAAAACGGATTTTGTCCGCCATACGGGATGCCTCACTGCGGCTCAGCTTGTCTATGTCGCACTCTATTACTAACTTATGCTTTTCTATCAATTTGTATAACTGTTCTTTTTGAGCCTTGGTAGCAGGGCTCTCTTTTTTTGCCTTATAAAGAAGGGGCCCGGCTGCATACAAGGTCTCATCCGGAAACTCTGCGGCCAGTTTTTCATACAAATGAAAGGTAGCCACCGCATCATCCACCGCCCGGTGGGCGTGATGCAAAATCCCGTAATGTCTGCACAAATCGGGGAGCCTGCGGCTTTCCAAATCCGGCAGACATTTCCTTGCAATTTTCAGGGTGTCAATTCCCAGTCGTTCAAAGGATGCTTTTTGATTGACCGCCGCCTTTTTCAAAAAGGAATAATCAAACAAAATCCGATGTCCCACCAAAATATCCGTTCCCAAAAACGCCATCAGACGGGGCCAGACTTCCTCAAGAAGCGGCGCTGTCATAAGTTCCTCATCCGTAATCCCGGTAAGCTCCTTAATCCGCTCTTCTAACTTCCGCCCGGGATTTACAAGGGTCGAAAACTCCTCACAAATTTTCCCTTCCCGTACCCGGATGGCTCCTATTTCTATAATTTTATCTGTTTTGGGATTCAGGCCCGTGGTTTCCAAGTCCAAAACCGTAAAATCAAAAGGTATCATTTCTTCCCGTATTCCTTACACAAATCTTTCAAAAAGCACTCTTCACACTTGGGCGTAGGGGCCTTACAAATGGTTCTGCCCAGACGGATAATATGGATATTCCACAAAATCCAATGGTCCTTTGGCAGTTTCTTCATCAAATCCATTTCCACTTTGACGGGGTCCTCTTCCTTCGTCACACCCAGCTTGCGGGAAATTCTCTTTACATGGGTATCCACTACGATACTGGGCTCATGGAAAATATTTCCCCTGATGACATTTGCCGTTTTCCTGCCTACGCCTGCCAAAGATGTCAGAGCTTCAATATCCGACGGAACCTGTGAGTCAAATTCATCCCTAAGCTTCTGACAACAGGCAATGATGTTTTTGGCTTTATTATGATAAAAACCGGTGGAATGGATATCCTTTTCCAGTTCCTTTAAATCCGCATTTGCAAAATCTTCTATGCTTTGATATTTACGGAACAAATCCTTGGTCACCAGATTCACCCTGGCATCCGTACACTGGGCACTTAACATGGTTGCGATTAGAAGCTGCCAGGCATTTTCATGGTCGAGGTAACAACGGTACTCTGTCCCATACTGCTCATCCAGCCGCTCAAGTATCTTTTGTACCTGCTTGGTCATAGGCTCCTCCTTTATTTTTTTCATAGGGAATTCCTATGAAGAAAAAAGCGTATCAAAAACAACTGCCGCCATTTCTGATACGCCTGCATTTACTTCCAGAATTTCTTTTTCTTGGAATCTTTGTTATCTGACTTTTCAGTACTTACATTTTTGGCAGCATTTAAACTATCACCGGTTTCTGCATCAAATTTTCTCAAAAGCTCTTTGGCTTCTGCCGATAATTTTTCCGGTGTCTGTACCACTAATGTTACATAGTGGTCGCCACGTACTTCTTTGTTTCTGATGGAAGGTACACCTTTGTTCTTTAAGCGCACCTTGGTATCGGTCTGGGTACCGGCCTTAACATCATAAATAACCTTACCGTCAACCGTATCAATCACCACTTCACCGCCCAGTGCCGCAAGTGCAAAGGAAATCGGTACCGTGGAGAAAATATTCTGGTCCTGACGCTGGAAAGTGGCATGACGTCCGACGATTACTTCTACCAGAAGATCTCCTCTGGGGCCGCCGTTTACGCCGGGCTCACCTTTGTCCCTGATACGTACACTCTGTCCGTTATCAATACCCGCAGGAATGGATACCTGGATTTTCTTACGGCTTGCAATATAACCGGAGCCGTTACAATCAGGACATTTTTCCTTAACCACCTTACCGGTTCCGTTACAATCCGGACAGGTCTGTACGTTTCTTACCGTTCCGAAGAAGGACTGCTGGGTAAATACTACCTGGCCTTTTCCGCCACACTTACTACAGGTTTCGGGACTGGTTCCGGGCTTTGCACCGCTTCCGTGGCAGGTCGCACACTCATCCTTTAAGGTCAGTTCAATTTCTTTTTCGGTTCCGAATACAGCTTCTTCGAAGGTGATTCTCACACTGGTTCTGATGTTGGAACCCTTCATGGGGCCGGTGTTCCCCCTACCTCTTCTTCCGCCGCCAAAGAAATCGCCGAAAATATCGCCAAAAATATCGCTGAAGTCTGCGCCGCTGAAATCAAAGCCGCCGAAACCGCCGCCACCTGCGCCACCTTCAAAAGCAGCGTGACCAAACTGATCATACTGTCTTTTCTTTTCAGGGTCACTTAAAATAGCGTATGCTTCGGAAGCTTCCTTAAACTTCTTTTCTGCCTCGGCATCTCCAGGATTCATATCCGGATGATATTTCTTCGCAAGCGCTCTGTATGCTTTTTTAATTGCTGCGTCATCCGCACTTTTATCTACTCCAAGGACTTCATAATAGTCTCTTTTCTGTTCAGCCATAATACTCCTTTTGCCCGCCGGGCGCACAACATGCCGCCAAAAGGCGGCACTTGTGTTTGTTATTATTCTTAAACTTCTCTGTAGTCTCCGTCAACTACATCATCTGCAGGGTCAGCACCCATGTCAGGTCCTGCCTGGCCGCCCATGCCGCTCATATCGGGGCCTGCGCCCTGTGCCTGCATGTTTTCATACATCTTAGTAAAAAGTGCCTGTGCGCTGTTTGTCAGCTTTTCTTTTGCAACCTTTAATTCATCGATGTCTGCATCAGACATTTCCTGATCCTTGGTTCTTTCAAGAATTGCTTTTACAGCAGCCACATCAGCTTCTACTTCTGTCTTAGCGGATGCATCAATCTTGTCACCAACTTCGTTTAAAGCCTTTTCGGTCTGGAATACGAAAGCGTCAGCATCGTTTCTTGTATCGATTGCTTCTTTTCTCTTCTTGTCCTGTGCTTCAAATTCAGCTGCTTCTTTTACTGCCTTATCGATTTCATCATCAGACATGTTAGAACCTGCCGTGATGGTAATATGCTGTTCTTTGCCTGTGCCTAAATCCTTCGCAGATACGTTTACGATACCGTTTGCATCGATATCGAAGGTAACTTCGATCTGAGGTACACCACGCATTGCCGGAGGGATTCCGTCCAGTCTGAACTGGCCTAAGGTCTTGTTGTCTCTTGCAAACTGTCTTTCACCCTGTACAACGTGGATGTCAACTGCTGTCTGGTTGTCAGCTGCTGTAGAGAAGATCTGGCTCTTCTTGGTAGGAATGGTTGTATTTCTTTCAATTAATCTGGTTGCGATACCACCCATGGTTTCGATGGAAAGAGAAAGGGGTGTTACGTCCAGAAGAAGGATTTCACCTGCACCGGCATCGCCTGCAAGCTTACCACCCTGGATGGAAGCACCAAGTGCTACACATTCATCAGGATTTAAGGTCTTGCTGGGTTCTTTGCCTGTTAACTGTTTTACTTTATCCTGAACTGCAGGAATACGTGTGGAACCACCAACCAAAAGTACCTGGCCTAAGTCTGCATTGGTAAGACCTGCATCCTTCATTGCGTTCTGAACAGGGATTGCTGTTCTTTCTACAAGGTCATGTGTCAGCTCATCGAATTTAGCTCTGGTCAGGTTCATATCAAAGTGAAGAGGACCGCTTGCATTCATGCTGATGAAAGGAAGGTTGATGTTTGTGGTTGTTGCGCTGGAAAGTTCCTTTTTCGCCTTTTCAGCTGCTTCTTTTAATCTCTGAAGTGCCATTTTATCCTGGGATAAATCAACACCGTTTGCATTCTTGAATTCGCTTACCATCCAATCAATGATCTTCTGGTCAAAGTCATCACCACCAAGACGGGTGTCACCGTTGGTTGCAAGAACTTCGATAACGCCGTCACCGATTTCGATGATGGAAACGTCGAAGGTACCGCCACCTAAGTCGTATACCATGATTTTCTGTTCTTTTTCATTGTCAAGACCATAAGCAAGTGCTGCTGCTGTGGGCTCGTTGATGATACGCTTTACATCAAGGCCAGCAATCTTACCCGCATCCTTGGTTGCCTGACGCTGTGCGTCGTTGAAGTAAGCAGGAACGGTAATAACCGCTTCTGTTACCTTTTCACCAAGATAGCTTTCAGCATCTGCTTTTAATTTCTGAAGAATCATTGCGGAAATCTGCTGAGGAGAGTACTTCTTGTCGTCAATCATACGGCCGTTGTCTGTACCCATATCTCTCTTAATGGATGCGATTGTTTTGTCTGCATTGGTTACAGCCTGACGCTTTGCAGGTTCACCAACCAGTCTTTCTCCTGTTTTAGTAAATGCTACAACGGAAGGAGTTGTTCTTGCGCCTTCTGCGTTAGCGATAACGGTGGGCTTACCACCTTCCATAACAGCTACACAGCTGTTGGTTGTACCTAAGTCAATACCAATAATTTTTCCCATGTTTGTTTCCTCCTACATTCATTATCTATGACTAATTCTCTTTGTTACCTTTTTTGTTCCGGTGTTATTCGCTTACCACTGCTACCATACTGTATCTTACTACGGTATCCCTGTAAGTATAACCCTTCATCAATTCCTGTGCTACCGTACCGGGTTCAAATTCTTCGCTTTCCACCTGCATAACCGCATTGTGGAAATTAGGGTCAAATTCTTCGCCCACAGCCGGAATGGGTTTTACTTCCATCTTTTCAAGCTCTGTCATCAGCTGCTTGTAAACCATTTCCATTCCTTCTTCAAAAGGTGTCTTTGCATCCGCAGTCACAGCCGCAAAGCCTCTTTCGAAATTATCGATTACCGGAAGGATTTTTTCGATGACGCTCTTTGCACCGGTTTCAAACATCATTGTTTTTTCTTTATCGGTACGCTTGCGGAAGTTGTCAAACTCTGCCATCTGGCGTTTCACCTTATCTTCCAGCTCATCGATTTTTTCTTTCATGGCATCCTGTTTCTTGTCTGCCTTGGCTTTCTTTTTAAATACTTTCTTCTCTGCTTTAGACTCTTCACCGGCATCCTGCGCTTCTTCGGCTTCGTCTGCTGCATCTTCAACAGTTTCTTCTACTGTTTCCTCTGCAGTTTCTTCTGCACCGGCGCCTTCTGCCTGCTCATCGCCTGCAATGGTTTCTGTAGCGGTTTCTTCTGTCATTTCCGCTTCCTGAAATCCCTCTTTTCTTTCTTCCATATCTCTCATCCCTTTCCTTACTGCTTCTTTTTATATAAATCATCCAATTGATGAGTTATGGTCCTTAGTGTACCGATTACCTTGTCATAATCCATTCGTTTCGGACCGATGATACCGATGGTTCCTCTCATGCCTTCGCCCAGCTCATAAGTAGCTGTTACCACACTGCAATCCTTCATGGTCTGAATGGGTGTCTCGTTCCCGATGTAGACCTGAATTCCCGTATTGGTTTCGTCAGAAAGCTGTTCCTGTACAAATTCGGTAAGCATCTGCTTTTCTTCAAAGGTATTGATAATCTCACTGGCCTTGGTATTATCCGCAAGCTCCGGATACTTGAAAATATTATTGGCACCGCTGGTATAAATCTGAAGGTCTTCCTCTTCTTTAATACCTTCTGCAATGGCATCCATCACTTCACTGACAATATCACTGTGGATACCCGCCTGGGTTTTAAGCGCCGCTATGGTAGCCAAATTGATTTCTTCTAAGGTAAGTCCGTTCAAATGGGTGTTTAGCAAAATATTTAATTTCAGCAGTGTCTCATCGGTAAGTTCGCCCGCAACGGGAAGAATATTGTTCTTAATCACATTTCCTTCCATGACAATGACTGCCAAAAGCTGATGCACATCCACTCTGGACAACTGAATGAATTTCAGCTTGTTCTTGTGAACAGCCGGTGCAGAAATCATGGTGGCGTAATTGGTATTCACTGCCAGAAGCTTCGCTACCTGCTTCAGCAGATGATCCATCTTATCCTCACGCTCAATCATCATTTCCTTCAGTTCTTCCAGTTCCCGTTCCTTCTCTTCCATCATGGTGTCTACATAAAGTCTGTAGCCCTTGTCGGAAGGAATCCGGCCTGCAGAGGTATGGGGCTGTAAAATATAACCCATTTCCTCAAGGTCTGCCATTTCATTACGGATGGTTGCAGAGCTTAGGTTCAAATCCGTATATTTAGAAATGGTCCGGCTTCCTACCGGCTCTCCCGTTTCCAAATAATTACGGATAATGGCCTGCATGATTTTAATTTTTCTGTCATCTAACTGCATATCCACCATCCTTCCCTAATGTGTCAGGCTTTTCTTTGTTAGCACTCACTCTGATAGAGTGCTAATACCTTCATACATAAAATATCACTTACCCTATCTATTGTCAACAGATAACACCCAAAATAATTATTAAAAAAATATAAAAAAGATTGCGTGGTTGCTTTTCAATATGATTGCGCATCGCGCAATCTCTGCGCGCGAGCGGGTCGCGCAGCGACAACTTCCTTGCCGCGAGCTGCGCAAATCAGCACCACCGGCTTAGCCGGTGGTTTGCTCTGCCCCTATAAGGGGCTATTACCGGCACTGGAGTCTAAAGACTCATCGAAAGGCTCGCCAGCCGCAACATCGCTTACCCGCCAAGCCCTAAAGGGCTTATTTTATT
>JAFZDQ010000121.1 GCA_017561085.1 Lachnospiraceae bacterium | reverse complement strand
GTGAATACTTTGGTTGCCAAGGCATCCCTGGTAGGAGAAGAAAGGGGATGGACTGCTAAGGAAATTATGGATATTCTGGAAAAGAGTCCGGAAGGCACCCAATTTTTATCTTATGAGACAAGGGATAATATGTTGAATAACTGTCTGACTGTGGCTGGGGACCAGTTTATTGATTGGGAAACTGGAACCTGTAACTTTGAGTCAGAGGAATTTACGCAGCTTCTTGCGTTCCTTTCCATGTTCCCGGAAGAAATCGATAACGAAGCCTATACTGATGAATATTGGATGACCTATGATTCTTTATGGCGCGAGAATAAGGTAATAGCGCAGCCTTTAAGTCTCTATGATATTCAAAACTATAATTATTTGGAAAAGGGTACCTTTGGAGAAAAGATAACCATGGTAGGTTATCCGTCAGGAAACGGGAATGGTTCCGCTATTGTACCCGAACTGCAGTTTGCATTATCTTCCAAATCAGACAATAAGGAAGGCGCGTGGCAGTTCCTTAGGTATTTCCTGACAGATGAATACCAGATGGAAAAGCTTAATTACGGTATGCCTCTTAGCGTAGCAAAATTAGACCTGATGCTGGAAAAAGCACAAAAGGTACCCACCTATACCGATGAACAGGGCAATGAAGTAGAGTCTCCTGAGACGTATTATATCGGTGATGTGGAAATTCCGATCAGCCCGATGACCAAAGATGAGGCAGCGGCGCTACGTGAGGAAATTCTTAGCTTTAGCACAGTATATAATTATGACCAGAATCTGATTAATATTGTGAAGGAAGAAAGTGCGGCGTATTTTAACGGCCAGAAACCGGCTGAGGAAGTGGCGAAAATTATTCAAAGCCGTGCAAAGATTTACATAAACGAAAACAGATAATAGGTTTACGATACTACGAAAAGAAAATCTTTCGGAAAATTGTAATGAGGGGGATTACGATGAAAGAAATGAAAAACCGAAAAAGTTTATATTGGAAAATGCTCCGTATGACGGTAATTCCCATTATGCTTCTGGCGATAGTGATTACCTCTTTCAGTGCCCATAGTTTTTCCAAAGCACTCGGAGAAGAGGTAAAAAAGGGGCTTGTGGATATCAGCGGAACCATTTTAACGGTGTATGACCATTTGTATCCCGGTGACTATCATGCCGTAAAGCAGGATGGGGAACTGTATATGTTAAAGGGGGAGCATCAGTTAAACGGAAATAATGAAATAATTGATGATATCAAAGAACAAACCGGAGTTGAGATTACCTTTTTTTACGGGGATACGAGAGTGATTACCACGATTTATCAAAAGGGAAAGAGAATTGTCGGTACCGGCGTAAATGCGGTGGTTTTAAAGGATGTATTACAGGCAAAAAAGCCGGCCTTTTATGAAGGGGTAGCAATTGAAGAGAATCTGCATTTTGCATATTATACGCCCATTTCAGATGAAAGCGGAGACTGCATCGGAATGCTTTCCGTGGCTAAGCCCACCAAAGAAGTGGTTTCCAGTAAGATGAAATCCATCATACCGATTATTTTACTGGGCTTTGTGGGAATGATATTAGCAGGTTTTGTTTCCTGGCATTTTGCAAAGGATTTGGTTGACGGAATTGCCAAGATTGAACAGTTTCTCCGTAAGGTTGCTAAGGGAAACTTAAGCGATGATTTGGATTATAACGTGTTAAAGCGTGAGGACGAGCTGGGAACCATGGCAAGAAATGCCGTAAAGATGCAAAAATCCCTGATTGAACTGATTGAAAAGGATCCCCTCACAGGACTTTATAACAGGCGTAGCGCGGATAAAAAGTTGAAAGAAGCTTATCGTAATAAAACCACCCAAAATATCAATATGCAATTGGTGCTTGGTGACATTGATTACTTTAAGTCTGTCAATGACACCTATGGGCATGAAGGCGGCGATGTGGTTCTTACGGGTATTTCCGACTTGATAAAGATGCATATCAGAGGCAAAGGTTTTGCAGCCAGATGGGGCGGTGAAGAGTTTTTGCTGGTTTATATCGATATGGATTATGATGAGGTGCTTCGGAACGTACAGAAGCTTTTGGAAGAGGTCAGGGATGCGGAGATTGTTTATAACGAAAACAAGATACGGGTTACAATGACCTTTGGTATCAATAAAGATGCTTCCGAGGGGATTGAAGAAATGCTTCGTGAAGCAGATGAAAAATTGTATGAAGGTAAGAATAACGGAAGAAACCGGATTGTTTAATACAATCCGGCTTCTTTTATGTTAAAACTATTTTTTCTGAAATTTCTTAAAGCGGGAAATTAAAGTAGCGTACTGCATTGTGATAAGAAATATCCGTAACGATTTCGGAGAGGATAGTTTCATCGCTTGTAAATTCACCGTTTTCTACCAGGTTTCCGATTAATTCACAAAGAATCCGGCGAAAATACTCGTGTCTGGTGTAGGATAAAAAGCTTCTGGAATCCGTCAGCATGCCCACAAAACCGGAAAGATTTCCAAGGCTTGCAAGGGAAAGCATCTGCTCCTGCATGCCGATTTTGTTGTCATTAAACCACCATGCGCTTCCCTGCTGGATTTTTGCAACTGCAGAGGAATCCTGGAAACAGCCAAGGATGGTACCGATGGCCTGATTGTCACCCGGATTTAAGCTGTAAAGAATTGTTTTGGGCAATTCATTGGTTTCTGCAAGGGCATTTAAGAAATCCGCCAACTGGTCAGCAGGAGTATAATTGCTGATACAGTCAAAACCGGTATCCGGACCTAATTTGCGGTACATATACTGATTGTTGTCACGTTTGCATCCGTAATGAAGCTGGAGAACCCAGTTTCTGCGGTTGTATTCTCTTGCACAAAACAGTAAAAAGGCAGTTTTAAACTGAAGTTCTTCTTCTTCGGAAAGTGCTTCTTCCCGTAATCTTTTTTGGAAGATGGCTTCAATCTGTTCCTCATCTGCAGGCGCGTACATAACATAATAAAGTCCGTGATCGGAGACCGTACAGCCCATGGATGCGAAAAAGTCCATTCTGGCAGTAAGTGCCTTTTTCAGTGCGGCAAAAGAGTCAATTTGAATGCCGCTGACTTCAGAAAGGCTCTTTAAGTAGGCAAGGTAGTCAGGCTTTTCGGTGTTCATGGCTTTGTCAGGACGCCATGCCGGTAAAACCTTGACATCAAAGTTTTCATCCGCAGCAATCCGGGCATGCCATTTCAGGGAATCAATGGGATCATCTGTGGTACAAATCAGACGTACATTGGATTTTAAAATCAGGTTTCTGGCACTCATGGAAGGATCAGCCAGTTTTTGGTTACAAAGCTCCCAAACTTCTTCAGCATTATATTTATTTAAAGGCTTGTGATAATCAAAATAACGCTGCAGTTCCAGATGACTCCAGTGATAAAGGGGATTTCCGATGGCTTTGCCAAGAACCTCCGCCCATTTTAAAAATTTTTCTTTATCGGGCGCATCACCGGTAATATAATATTCTTCCACACCGCAGGAACGCATAAAACGCCACTTGTAGTGGTCGGCACCCAGCCATACCTGGGTGATGTTATCAAATTTGCGGTCCAGGGCAATTTCTTCCGGATTGATGTGACAATGATAATCAATAACAGGCATTTTCTCTGCATAAGAATGATAAAGAGCCTTAGCAGTGTCGGTAGTTAGTAAAAAATCTTGATCCATAAATGCTTTCATGTAGATTCCTCCTTAGATTTCTTTCATTCAATGTATTTACGGTATTTATAGTATTTATTGTATTTTCAGTATTTACAGTATTTTCAATATTTACAGTAAGATACGTATTGAACCGTCAGCTAAATTATAAGTTAGCGCTTTCCCGTAGGATGATTTCACCGGAAAAGATGGTTTTGGCAGGCTGACTTGTGCCCCCAAGGGTACAAATACAAGTTTTCACCAGCTGGGAGCATAATAATTCCAAATGATTGTCTACGGTTGTTAATTTGGGTTCCGAGCAAACCGAGAGGATGGAATTATTGTAACCGACAATTTTAATATCCTGGGGAATACGAAGGTTCATTTTACGGGCATATTTGACAGCCCCCACTGCCAGCATGTCATCTGCGGCTACAACAGCCCTGAAACGCAGCCCTTTATCATGAAGGTTGCATAAGTAATCACATACACCGTCAATGTCCTCGTGACTGCCGTTAAAGAAACAGGTCAGGTCTTTACTTAGGGGTAAATCCATAGAAACATAAGCGGCCTGGTAGCCGGCTAATTTCTTCATGCTGCTGTAGGTCCTTGAATGATATAAAAAGAGAATATCATGGATTTTTTGAGAGAGCAGCCTTCCGGTAACTTCTTTCATGGATTTGTAGTCATCACACATGGTACAAAAAACATTTTCACAATCCAGATCTCCGTTTAATAGCATGACCGGTACCTGCTTAGCGGCATCCCGGATGTACTGGTTGTCTTTTTCATTTTCGGAAATAAAATTAGAGCCAACCATGATGATACTGTCTACACGCTGGTTTAAAAGAAGAGAAAGGCCTTCCTTTTTGTGGGCAAGGTCATATCCGGTACAATTCAGGATAGAGTGGTAGCCGGCTGTTTTTAGGTTGCGCTCAATATGATATACCGCTTTCGCCAGATAAATATCAGAGGAATCGGCACAAAGAATTCCTACCGTTTTCATGGAATTCAGTCCCAGTCCCCGGGCAAATACATTGGGGGTATAGCCGCACTGCTCAATGATATCAAGCACCTTTTTGCGGGTTTTGGGTTTCACGTTTTCACTGCCGTTTAACACACGGGATACCGTTGCGATGGATACCCCTGCTTGTTTGGAAATATCGTAGATAGTCAAATCAGATACTCCTTTCTTTCGTAAGTGGTTGAAATGTAAACGCTTACATAATTCCAACTAATTATACTATATCAGAAAGGGAAATACAAGTGATGAATTCATTGGAAACGTTTACAAAATGATGGGAGAGCGAAGTACCTCATTGGGATTTGAGATGCCGCATTTGGAAGTAAATACGGCTTCGTATAACAGAGAGGCATCCGTCGTTTGTTGAAGCTGTTTGAAGCCTTCTTCATCAAGAACATCAAAAGCGCCCGGCAGATTACTGACAAGGGGAATCTGACTTTGTTTTTTCATAAGGTTTAATAAAGGGGCTGATTCTTTACGGAAGCCTAAAACACGTACATAGGGTACCAAAAGAGAACGCTCATGAACCGGTTTTGAAAAGCCGGCGGGCGTTTTGAGATTTAACAGGATATGAAGTAAAAACCTGCTGATTCGTGTATAAGTTAAATTTTTACTTTTCAGTAAATCGCAGAAGGAAGAAAAATCTTTATATTTGGATAAATTTTTAGAGATTTTGTCGGATATTTCACGGTTACAGTCCAGATAATCCGCAAAACCTGCTTCCTTTTCCGATAACAGCTTGTAATACAAAAGCAGGGAAAAGTCATCAGAATCTAAATAACAAGAGGTTGTTTCTTTGGAAAGAAGCCGGGAAGAAGCTTCCGGTAAATACGTAAACACATCATCAGCCTGCTCAAAAAGTGCTTTCCGGATGGCGGTGGCAGAGCTATAGGCGGTAAGATGCGTGTCGTGATAACTGCCGCAGCGTTTCACCGTAACCGGGGTAATCGTACTGTTTAACTGCTTTAAGGCCTTTAGGTATTCCAAAGCAAGGATGTTATTGGGATTGCTTAATATTTCGTTTATGGTATCTTCGGCATCACCAGGGAAAAAGGTTTCTTTAAGGGCCTTGCATCTGGCAACAGGAAAAGAGAGTCCTCCCTTTAATTTGCCCGCCAGTGCCTCCCTGTAGGTCAAAGGCTCCGAAAGAAGGACATCTGCAAGCTTGTCTAATTGATCGATTTCGCCGCATTCACTTCCGAAAGAAAGATAATCAATACAATTAAGTTTGTGCAAAAGCGTGACACCGCCGCCGGCAAAATATTCCGCACTGGATACCGCATAAGGAAGAGGCAGCTCCAAAACAGCATCTGCACCGCAGGAAAGGGCCATTTCGGTCCGTTTATATTTGTTAACAATGGCAGGGGCACCCCGCTGAACAAAGTCACCGCTCATTACCGTAACGACATAATCAGCACCTGTTAATTCACGGGTCTTTTCGATATGATAGGCATGTCCTTTATGAAAGGGATTATATTCTGCTATGATTGCTGCGATTTTCATGTTTTTACCTCAAAAATCAGTAGTGGTTTTCATACTTTTTCATAAAATTGGTTATAATGGTTGTATCAAATGTATCACAAACAGGCGGTGGAAGTAAATTGATATTTTTTTCACGGATTTGTATCAAATTTAACACAATAATTTCGGGATAAATACTTGTTTGAAAGTAAGGGATAGTTTATAATTTTACTAGATAAATATACCATGAGAATATGGAAAGGAGAACCATTTCGATGTCCTATATTGATGTGATTAAAGATAAGGCCAGAATGGACAGAAAAACCATTGTTTTGCCCGAAACAACAGATAAAAGAACCTTAATTGCGGCTTCCCACATTATTGAGGAAGGGATTGCCAATATCATTATGATCGGAAACCGTGAGAAGATTATGGACGGTGCTACCTGGTTAGAGATTGAACTTGACGGCGCAACCATTATCGACCCTCAAAATTGTGATAAATTAGATGAATACGTTGAGTTATTATATGAAACCCGTAAGTCCAAAGGGATGACCATGGAGAAGGCAAGGGATATCCTGCTTACGGATTATCTTACCTTTGGTGTTGTAATGGTTAAAGCAAACGATGCCGACGGTATGGTTGCAGGTGCCTGCCATGCAACAGCAGATACCTTGCGTCCCGCACTTCAGATTTTGAAAACAGCTCCCGGCGTGAAGCTTGTTTCCGGATTTTTCCTGATGTGTGTGCCGGATTGCGAATATGGTGATAACGGAACCTTCCTTTTTGCAGACTGCGGTCTGAATCAGGACCCTACAGCGGAAGAACTTGCGGCAATTGCGGACTCCTCTGCGAAGAGCTTTAAGAGCCTTGTAGGTTCTAAGCCGATTATTGCAATGCTTTCCCATTCTACCAAGGGAAGTGCCAAGCATGACCTGGTGGACAAGGTGGTAGAGGCTACCAAGATTGCCCACAGGGATTATCCTCATCTTTGTCTGGATGGTGAATTGCAGACAGATGCAGCTCTGGTACCTTCCGTTGCCAAATCCAAAGCACCCGGCAGTGAAGTTGCAGGTAAAGCCAATGTACTGATTTTTCCTAACTTAGACTGTGGAAATATCGGATATAAATTAGTGCAGAGATTAGGCAAAGCAGAAGCATACGGTCCCATGCTTCAGGGAATTGCGAAGCCTGTAAATGACTTGTCAAGAGGATGTTCCTGGCAGGATATCGTTGGTGTAGTTGCACTGACAGCAGTACAGGCACAGTTAGCTTAAGTATGACGGCACGGTTAGCATAGTTGTAAGGAGAGATTCATGAATATTTTGGTAATTAATTGCGGAAGTTCTTCTTTGAAATTCCAATTGATTGATGCTGGTACTGAAGAGATGATTGCCAAAGGGCTTTGTGAGAGAATCGGAATTCCCGGCAGCAGACTGGTTTATACGCCTAAGGATTCCGGGAAGATTATAACAGAAGCGGTTATGAAGGATCATACCGATGCCATCCGTATGGTGCTTGATTCCCTGACAGATGCGAAAGTCGGTGTACTGACAAGCCTTAATGAAATTTCAGCTGTTGGCCACAGGGTGGTTCATGGTGGTGAAAAATTTGCATCCTCCACGGTGATTACGGATGATGTGATTGCTGCAATTGAGGAATGCAATGCGCTTGCGCCACTTCACAATCCTGCCAACTTAATCGGAATTCAGTCCTGCAGGGAATTGATGCCGGATGTACCGATGGTGGCTGTTTTTGATACGGCATTTCATCAGACCATGCCTGAGGAAGCTTATTTATACGGTATTCCTTATGAATATTACGAGAAACATCAGGTAAGGAAGTACGGATTCCACGGAACCAGCCATGCCTATGTATCCGCACAGGCAGCCAAAATGTTAAACAAACCTTACGAATCCTTGAAGCTGATTGTATGTCACTTGGGAAACGGTGCAAGTGTATCTGCCGTTAAAAACGGAAAGTGTGTAGACACTTCTATGGGTATGACCCCTCTTGAAGGGCTGATTATGGGAACCCGCTCCGGCGATGTAGACCCTGCAGTAATTGAGTATCTTTGTAAAATCACAGAGAAATCCGTAGGCGAGGTTTTAGAGGAACTGAATAAGAAATCAGGTGTACTCGGACTTTCCGCCGGTTTTTCCAGCGATTTCAGGGATTTAGAGGATGCGTATCTGGAAGGGGAAGAAAATTCGGTGAGAGCATTGAATGCCTTTACTTATCGGGTAGTGAAATATATCGGTTCCTACTGTGCCGCCATGGGTGGTGTGGATGCCATTTGTTTTACCGCAGGTCTTGGTGAGAACAGTCCTTTTATCCGTGAAAAAATCTGTGAGTATTTAGGATTTTGGGGAATTGAATTAGACCATGAACTCAATGTGCTGCGTGGTAAGGAAGTGGATGTAACCACGAAGGAAAGCAGAACAAGGGTACTTGTGATTCCTACCAATGAAGAGCTGGCAATTGCCCGTGAAACAGTTGCACTTATAAATAATTAGTTGTAAGAAATAAATCATAGAAAATGATATTCAGTAAGAAGTGTGGAAGAAGCACTTCTTACTTTTTTTGGAAAAAATGATTGACAAAGTCTTTGTGATATATTAAACTGCATTTGTGGTTAGACGCAACTAACTCCTAGTTTGATAAGGAAAGAAGGGAGGAACTTATGAACTTAAAGGATGCAAATATAGGTGAAGAATATATCATTAAAGATATTGTGACAGACGATGAAGAACTGGAAGCATTTTTATTTTCATTAGGTTGCTATAGCGGAGAGCCCATTACCGTAATTTCCCATTTGCGTGCCAGTTGTGTGGTTTCCATTAAGGATGCAAGATACAGCATTGATAATGAACTTGCCGCAGCAATTTTAATCTGACCGGAAAAGATACATATCAGATGTAAAAAGGAATAGAGATTACGGAATAGTGATGGTATCGCTATTTTTTATGTTGACAAGTTAGTCAAAACTAACCGATATAGATATGAGGAGAGAATTATGAGAATCGCATTGACGGGAAATCCCAACAGCGGAAAAACAACGATGTACAATGCCCTGACCGGCAAAAGTGAGCACGTCGGAAACTGGGCCGGTGTGACGGTAGAAAAGAATGAAAGCGTAATCAGAAAAGTTTATTATGATGGCGAAGAGGAAATGGTTGTGGTGGATTTACCCGGTGCCTATTCCATGTCCCCTTTTACCTCAGAGGAAAGTGTTACCAGTGAATATGTGAAGAAGGAAAAGCCTGATGTTATCATTAACATTGTAGATGCAACCAACTTAAGCAGAAGTCTTTTCTTTACCACTCAATTACTGGAGCTTGGGATTCCGTTAGTAGTAGCTCTGAATAAAAGTGATATTAATGAAAAGCAGAAAACAGAAATTGACGAGGAGAAGCTTTCTAAGTTATTAGGAGTGCCTGTTATAGAAACAGTGTCTACTGCATCCGGAAACAACGGATTAAAGGAAGTGATTGACGAAGCAGTCCGCAGCGTGGGGAAGAAGCAGAAGGCACCCTATGTGCAGGCAGAGATTGATTTGTCAAACAAAGAGGCAGTAGAAGCAGAAGACAGAAAGCGCTTTGCTTTTGTTAATCAAATCGTAAAGGATGTTGAAAAACGTAAGGTCTTAACGAAAGACCAAAATGCACAGGACAAAATGGACGCGGTACTGACGCATCCGGTTTTGGGAATTGTCATCTTTGCGGTGATGATGTGGTTAGTTTTCTACATATCCCAGACCACGCTGGGAACCTGGATTGCGGACATTCTGGTAGGACTGATTGAGTCTTTCCAAGGATGGGTAGCCGGTTTGGTGGAGCATGCCAGTCCCTTTTTACAATCATTACTGGTAGACGGAATTATCGGCGGTGTGGGCGCTGTTGTTGGATTTTTACCTCTTGTCATGGTAATGTATTTCCTGATAGCCCTGTTAGAGGACTGTGGCTATATGTCCCGTGCTACGGTAGTACTTGACCCCATCTTTAAAAAGGTTGGCCTTTCCGGCAAGTCTGTGATCCCCATGGTAATCGGTATCGGCTGTGCCATTCCCGGTGTTATGGCATCACGTACCATCCGGAATGAAAGAGACCGCAGAGCTACGGCTATGTTGACACCGTTTATGCCTTGTGGCGCGAAACTTCCGGTAATTGCCCTTTTTGCAGGCGCATTCTTCGGAGATTCCATTTGGGTAACCATCAGCATGTATTTTGCGGGAATCGTACTGATTCTGCTTGGCGCATTGTTGGTAAAGAAGATTACCTGCTCTAAATTCAAAAAATCATTCTTTATTATAGAGCTTCCTGCGTATAAACTGCCCAGTTTAAAGAGAGCGTTTCTTTCCATGTGCTCCCGCGGTAAAGCCTATATCGTAAAGGCAGGAACTATAATCCTGGTATGCAATACCGTGGTTCAGATTATGCAGAGCTTTAACTGGAAACTGCAACTGGTAGAAGAAGGAATGGAAAAAACATCCATTCTGGCAACCATTGCTTCCCCGGTTTCCTACTTGCTTGTGCCGGTAGTGGGCATTGCAGCCTGGCAGCTTGCAGCAGCGGCTGTAACCGGTTTTATTGCCAAAGAAAATGTAGTGGGAACACTTGCAGTTTGTTACGGACTGACCGCTTTTATCGATACAGAGGAACTGGCACTGATGGGCGGCGGAGGTGAAGTAGCAGCGGTAATGGGACTTACCAAGGCGGCGGCACTTGCTTATCTTATGTTTAACTTATATAGTCCTCCATGCTTTGCGGCACTGGGGGCGATGAACTCCGAAATCCAGAACAAAAAGTGGTTTTGGAGTGGTGTTTGCCTGCAGTTTGGCACCGGATTCACGGTAGGATTTTTGGTATATCAGTTTGGTACCTTGTTTACCACAGGTTCCTTCGGAGCCGGATTTGTTCCGGGACTGATTGCCGTGGCGGTAATGGTTGCAATTGTGATTTTCCTTATGGTGCGTGCAAACAGACAGTTTAAAGCTGAATATGAGAAGAAAAAAGCAGCATAAAGGAGCAGTTGTGTATGGATGTTTTAGTTGCCCTTATCATTATATTGATTCTTACATTTTCAATAATAAAGATTAGAAAAGAAAAGAAAAAAGGCGTAAGATGCATTGGTTGTCCGTCAGCGGGAACCTGTAGCGGAGCCGGAGGCGGACAGTCAAAATGCACATGTAATGCAGGTTATGACGAAATGGAATAACAGTTACTTACCTGTTCGCAAAAAGTAAAAAAAATAATTTATGAAATTATAGCTATGGTATTGACAAAAGCAAATGCCATAGTTATAATTGTTTTCGTGTGTGAGTTGAATTTTTTACACATTGGGAGTAACGTATGTTGATTAATCTGACCGATGTTTTTACATCTGAAGGAAAAGTAAAGAAAATGAGTCAGACTCTTGACATTGACAGAGTTTCCTATATGGGAGCTACTTATCCTGTCATTGAGCAGTCGGATGTTTCTCTTACTTTTACGAATATTGGAACAGGACAGGTACTTTTAGAGGGTGATATGACTTTGAAAGTAAGCATTCCCTGTGACAGATGCCTGCAGGATGTGGAAGTTTCAATAGATGTTACTTTTTCACATGAGCTGGCGGCTCCTTCTGAGGAGAATGTTCAATCAGAGGAAGAGGAACAGTGTTTTATATCCGGTTATGATTTGGATGTAGAAACTCTCATGAACAACGAAATCTTAATTAATATGCCTGTCAAGGTACTGTGCCACGAGGATTGTAAAGGAATTTGCATGGTTTGCGGACACAATTTAAATGAAGGTGAATGCGGATGCGATACCTTCGTACCTGACCCAAGAATGGCAGCAATTAAAGATATCTTTAACGCAAATAAGGAGGTGTAACGATGTCTATTTGTCCTAAGAATAAATCTTCCAAAGCAAGAAGAGATAAGAGAAGAGCAAACTGGAAAATGAGTGCTCCTACATTAGTAAAGTGCAGCAAATGCGGCGCCCTGATGATGCCTCATAGAGTATGTAAGGCTTGTGGTTCTTACAACAAGAAAGAAATCATCGCTCAGGATTAATTTTTATGAGTATGAAGGACTTGGATTATTCCGAGTCCTTATTTTATTTTTTACAAGGGAAAAAGACGGATGGCTAAGAATGTAGTGGAGAAACAGTTTGAAATTGAATATGATAAGGTTATGGAGCTGTATGCAGATATGGTTTACCGTATTGTATTTACAATTACCGGAAATGCGGAGGATGCAAAGGATGCATTCCAGGAAACCTTTCTTCGCCTTGTCAGAAATAAGGAAAAAATAAGGAGTGAAGAGCATTTAAAGGCCTGGCTCATACGGGTGGCATCAAACTGTGCCAAGACAATTGTAACGAGTCCTTGGAACAAAAGAACCCAGGGATTGGAAACGGTTATGGAACAGCCCGCGCAGGAAAACAGTGAAAGCGGAGTGCTTCAGGAAGTGAAACAGTTAGCCCCGAAATATTCCCTGCCGATTTATCTGTTTTATTTTGAAGGGTATTCTGTGAAAGAAATCGCAAAGGTATTAAAGAAAAATGAAAATAGCATAAAAACGCTGCTTTCAAGGGGAAGAAAACAATTACAAATCAATTTGGAAAAAGAGGGATATCATTTTGGATAAGATTATGCAGGATATGAAAAAGGAATACGAAAAAGTGAAAGCTCCGGAGTTATTAAAATCAGAGACATTGAAAATGATGAATGAAGGAGCACAAACTGTTAAAAAGAATAGAAATTACCGATATCCGGCGGCAGCACTTGTTGCCTGTGCGGCAGTGCTTTGCTTTGTGCTGTTTTGGCCCCGTGGGGTGCGTTATCTTACGCCTATGGAGGACGGTACCTATTATGAAGAAATTGCTCTTAAAAACGGAAACATTATTTTTAATCAAAACCGTGTGGCAATATCCATTAAGCCTAATGCAGGCAAGGTGGTGATTGGCGGTGAAAAAGCAGAAGCGGAGACGGAAATTTACGCCGTAATAGAAGAAAAACAGACAAATGACGGGGGATTACTGGTTTGTCAGGAGGTTTCAAGTCTTTCTCTTCCGGAAATCAGGGAAGACGCCTGGTCTAACATCGGACAACAGCAAATCTATGTTACGGTATTAAAGACAGATGATTATCGCTTTCAGGCTGCCTACGAAAAGGAAGGCGCAGCTTACGAGGTGATTGGAACCGGAGTGACCCAAAAAGAATTTATTGACTTTTTGTACACACAAATCAAGTAGCATTTACTTAAAATACTAAAAAGAAAAATTTTTTTGTTGATGTGAAACTTTTTGTAACGATGGAAAGTGTTTATAGTAGAAAAACGAATCAGCGTGTGCAAGGAGGATAAAAATGAAAAAGAGAAAATTGATATGCGTGGTAATGACTTTTGGACTGGTTATTTGTATGATGTTAACCGGTTGCAGTGCTTCTGAAGGGGATGCGGCAGTTACAGAGACCGAAGCTACAGAGACCGCAGAAAAGCAGACCGGCACTGCATCATCAGAGCAAAAGGATGCTGACACCAAGGAAACAGATACATTAAATCAAACGGTTCAGGAGTTAATGAGCAAGTACGCTGTCGGAGCAGGCGAATACGACGGAAAAACAATT